>DATCFW010000308.1:0-22538 GCA_036509295.1 Solirubrobacteraceae bacterium
CTCGGCGCAATGGAATTCGGAATCGGCTACTTCCCCACCCATGACGCGGTCAGCCCCGGTGACTTCGCCCGGCTGATCGAGGAGCGCGGCCACGAGTCGCTGTTCTTCGCCGAGCACACCCACATCCCGGCCAGCCGGGAGCGTCCGTACCCGGGCGGCGACGAGTTGCCCCGCAAGTACATCCACACCTATGACCTGTTTGTCGCGCTGACGCACGCCTCGGCGGTGACCTCACGCCTGCGCGTCGGCAGTGGCATCTGCCTGGTGATCGAGCGCGATCCGATCATCACCGCCAAGGAGGTGGCGTCGATCGATCATCTGTCCGGCGGGCGCTTCGAGTTCGGGGTCGAGGGGCGCGGGCGAGTGCTCGGCCCCGGTGACGACGAGGCCACTCGCGCCGTGGCGCTCCTGGCGCGGCGCTACCCCCAGCAGCGGGCGATCGGCAGCGTGCTGGCCGTCGACGTTGATCGGTGGAGCGGGTGGGCGGCCCGCTGACGAGGGTGTTAGCGCGCACATAGTTGCGTTTGCGACCTGAGCCGGCGGGTATTTGGGGGCGCAGGAGACATGGCTAGGGAGGCCCGATGAGACGATCGATGCTGTTGCTGGCGGTTGCCGCCGCGTCCACGCTGGTGCCGGCGCTCGCCCGAGCGGATGCGCCCCCGAGCTCGGCGCCCGTCCGAGCGGATGCGTCCCCGAGCTCGACGCCCGCCCGGCCAACCGTCCTCGCGGGCTCGGCCTCGGCCACCGTGCGCTGGCAGGGACCGTCGACCGTCGCCGGCGCGCCGGTGACGTCCTTCACGGTCACCGCCTCCACCGGCCAGCAGATGACGGCGGACGCGCCCAATCAGTGGGCGATCGTCCCCGGCCTGGCCGACGGCCGGCGGGTGACGTTCACGGTCACCGCCACCAGCCCCAACGGAACGAGCGCCGCGTCACCGGCGTCCGCCCCCGTCACCCCCGAGCCGGTCGCGCCGCCGCGCGACGTGCTGCGCGGGCGCCCGCAGTCGGTCGGCTATGACCACTACTCGGTGATCATCGGCGGCCGCCGTGTGCTCCTGTGGGCGGGCGAGTTCGACTCCTACCGGCTGCCGTCACCGTCGCTCTGGATCGACCGTCTCGAGGAGATGAAGGCGGCCGGCTTCAATGCCGTGAGCATCTACCTCGACTGGGACTACCACTCGTCGGCGCCGGGCGTCTATGACTTCAGTGGCGTCCGCGACATCAACCAGCTGTTCAACGACGCGCAGAGGGTGGGCCTGTACGTGATCGCGCGCCCCGGTCCGTACATCAACGCCGAAACCGACGCCGGCGGTCTCGCCGGCTGGCTGGCCTCCGAGCCCGCCGGGTCTCGCAACCCCGATCCGCAGTACCTGGCCGCCGCCGACCAGTGGCTGTCCGAGGTCGATCCGATCATCGCCGCCCACCAGATCACCCGCGGCGGCGACGTGATCATGTACCAGATCGAGAACGAGTACGGCTACACCGACCCGATGGGCGAGGCGTACTTTGCGAATCTCGAGGCGCAGGCCAGGCAGTACGGAATCGACGTTCCGACGTACACCAACAATGTCGGCGGCTACGCGAACGGCTGGTCGCCGGGGACCCCCAGCGCCCCCGATCTCAACGGCTCAGACCAGTACCCGGAGGCGTTCAACTGCCAGAACACCGGTGTGTTCAACAGCCCGCCGGTCCTGACCTCTGACCACAACCCCGATACGCCGCTGATGGTCCCCGAGTATCAGGGCGGTGCGTTCGACTCCTGGGACGGTGTCGGCTATCCCGACTGCGCCGAGATGACCGGCCCGAACTTCGAGAACACGTTTTACAAGGACTACCTCGCCCAGGGCGCGACGATGCAGGGCATCTACATGACCGTCGGCGGGACCGATTGGGGGTTCAATCCGGCGCCGTTCATGTACACGTCCTATGACTACGGCTCGGCGATCTCCGAGCCCGGCACGCTGTCCTACAAGTACCCGGAGCTCAAGCTCGTGGGGGAGATGGCCCAGGCCCTGCCCGACCTCACTGAGACCGACCAGGTCACGCCGCCGACGATCGCCGGCCTGACGACGTTCGAGGAGCGCAACCCGCGGACCGGCGCGACGTTCCTGTACCTCGGCAACGACGGCACATCCCCGGTCACCACGGCACTGCCCACCGATCCGTCAGAGACGGTGACGGTGACGCCCCGGGAGGCGAAGTTCCTCGTCTCCGGCGCCCGCTTCGGCCGCCAGCGGCTCGTGTCCACGACATCCGAGCTTGTCACCCAGATGACCCTGGGGCGACGCGACGTGGCGCTGCTGTCGGGCGACGCCGGCGCGGCGGGGGAGACCCGCCTGTTCTACGCGCACCGTCCGACGGTGAGCGTTCTCTCCGACCCCTCGGGCAAGCCGATCACCTCGCAGTGGGACCGGGCGTCGCACATCCTGTCGCTCAGCTACCCGCACGCCGGTCTGTCCCAGGTGGCGATCCGGGCCGGCGGCTCGCGGCTGCTGATGCTGCTCGCCGACACGGCGACCGCGAGCGACTTCTGGGTGCAGCGCACGCCCGGCGGCCCGGTGCTGGTGGACGGCGCCTCGCTGGTGCGCACGGCGTCGGTGCAGGGTGGCGACGTGGCCCTTACCGGCGACACCGCCCGCGCGGGGCAGATCCAGGTGTGGGCCGCCCCGCGGGTGCGCTCGGTGTCCTGGAACGGCGCGCCGCTCGCGGTGACGCGGACGAGTGGTCGCTCGCTCACCGGCCGGCTGCCGGGGGCCCCGGCGAGCATCAACCTGCCGGCGCTGAGCTCGGGCTGGAAGTTCCGGTTCGAGTCCCCCGAGCGGCTGCCGGGCTTCGATGATTCCAGCTGGCCGGTGGCCGACCATCAGGTCACCGCCAACCCGATCCAGCCGACGGCGACGCCGGTCCTCTACGCCCAGGACTACGGCTTTGATCACGGCTTCGTGTGGTACCGCGGGCACTTCACCGGTGGCGGCTCCGAGACGTCGATCTCGTTGACCGCGGACACCGGGCCATTCGGCTCGTTCGCCGTCTGGCTCAACGGCACCTACCTCGGCTCGGCCACCACCCCGACCAAGCCCCAGAGCATGTCCGACACGCCGGTGACCCAGACGTTCACCGTGCCGGCGGGCCTGGTGGCGGCGGGCAAGGACAACGTCATCTCGGTACTGGCCGAGAACATGGGCCAGGACGAATCGTTCGAGAACTCGCTTGGACTGGACTCCAACAAGACGCCTCGCGGCCTGGCGAGCGCGACCGTCGGGGTGTCGAGCGGCGCCGCCCCGACGATCACCTGGCGCCTGAAAGGCGCGTCGGCGGCGCAGGCGCAGCAGGACCCCGCGCGTGGTCCGACCAACCCCGCCGGGCTGTTCGGGTCAAACGCCGGCTGGCCGCTGGCGTCCTTTAACGACTCGTCGTGGACGCCGCTGAGCCTGCCGGACTCGTGGGCGACCCGGTCAGTGCCGCCGGGCGTCGGCTGGTATCGCACCCGGTTCTCGCTCAACGTCCCGGCCGGCATCTGGGCGCCTATGGGATTGCGGCTCACGCCGCCGGGCGGCGGGGTGGCCGGGCCGGGGCAGGCCAACTACCAGGCGCTCATCTACCTCAACGGCTGGCTGGTGGGCCGCTACATCAACAACCTCGGCCCGCAGAACACGTTCTACCTGCCCCAGGGGCTGCTGCGCACCCATGGCTCCAACACGCTGGCGATCGCCGAGTGGAGCCTGTCTCCGGGGGCCGGAGGCCTTGGGACGGTGTCATTGGTGCCCTATGAGATCGAGCGGGGCGGAATCCCGGTGCGCGACCTGGTCAGCCCGGGCTGAGCGGGCTCGCGGGCCCCGGCTGACCGGGGGACCGGCGCCCGGCTGACCAGGGGACAGGGGGAAGGGGGACCGGGGCGCCTAACCGTACCCACGGTTCGCTTAGGCGCCCCGGTCTACTCGGGCTCGGCCTCGGCATCGGGCGGGGTCTCGGCCCCGGCCACCTCGTCGCGCGCGGCCCACTCGAGCAGCGGCTCTAGGGAGAACACGGCGTCGTCGATCCCCCGGTGCAGATCGCCCAGGGCGGCAAAGCGGGCCGGCATCGTCGCGATCGTCAGCTCGCGGGGCTCGACGGAGTCGACCTCCGCCCACGTGATCGGCGCCGAGACGGTGCCCTCCACGACTCCCCTCACAGAGTAGGCGGAGGCGATCGTGTGGTCCCGGGCGTTCTGGTTGTAGTCCACGAACACCTTGTCGGGCTCGCGGTCCTTGCGCCACCACGCCGTTGTCGCGTCATCGGGGACGCGCCGCTCCACCTCCCGGGCGAACGCGAGCGCCGCCCGGCGCACGTCCGCGAATCCCCAGCGCGGCTCGATCCGCACGTAGATGTGGATCCCCGAGCCGCCCGAGGTCTTGGGCCAGCCGGTGGCGCCGAGCTCGTCGAGCACCTCGTGGGCGGCGTGGGCGACCCGGCGCACCCGTGCCAGCGTGGCATCGGGCATCGGGTCGAGATCGATCCGCCACTCGTCGGGGTGCTCCACGTCGGCCCGGCGCGAGTTCCACGGATGGAACTCCACCGTCGACATCTGGACCGCCCAGACGACGCTGGCGAGCTCGGTCACGCACAGCTCGTCGGCGTGGCGACCGTAGCGGGGGAACGTCACCCGCACGGTCTGAAGCCAGTCAGGGGCCCCGGGCGGCAAGCGCTTCTGGTGAACCTTGGAGCCGTCGACGCCCTTGGGGAAGCGGTGGAGCATGCACGGGCGCTCGCGCAGCGCGCGCACGATGCCGTCCCCGACGCTCACGTAGTAGCGGACCAGGTCGAGCTTTGACTCGCCGCGGGCGGAGAAGTACACGCGGTCGGGATTGGAGATCCGGACCGTCCGGCCGCTGACGGGCAGCTCGATCGCTTCGCTGTTGCCGGCCGTGGACGCCATTGCCAACCGGATCGTGACATGTGGCCGGGATCGCTTCCTATCGTGAAACAGACCATCCAGAGGGCTCACATCCGGATTTCCGCCACTCATTCCGACGCGAGCCCTTACGACACGATCGATTGGAGCACCAATGGAGAAGCGCACCCTCGGATCGCTGGAGGTCTCAGCGCTCGGGCTGGGCTGCATGGGGATGTCGGCGTTCTACGGGTCCACCGACGAGGGCGAGGCGATCGCGACGATCCAGCGCGCGCTCGAGCTGGGGATCACCTTCCTGGACACCGCTCAGCTCTATGGCCCGCTCACCAACGAGCAGCTCGTCGGCAAGGCGATCAAGGGCCATCGCGACGAGTACGTCATCGCCACGAAGTTCGCCCGCCGGATGGACGACGCCACCGCCGGTGACATGTCCACGACCGGCCCGCTCGACGGGTCCGCAGATCACGTTCGCACGTCGATCGACGGGTCGTTGCACCGCCTGGGAACCGACTACGTCGACCTGTTCTACCAGCACCGCGTCGATCCCAACGTTCCGATCGAGGAGACGGTGGGGGCGATGGCCGAGCTCGTCGAGCAGGGCAAGATCCGCCACATCGGGCTCAGCGAGGCGTCGGCGGACACGCTGCGGCGCGCCGCGGCGGTGCACCCGATCACCGCGTTGCAGACCGAGTACTCACTGTGGACGCGCCACGTCGAGTCCGAGATCCTGCCGACGTGCCGCGAGCTCGGGATCGGGTTCGTGCCCTACTCGCCGCTGGGGCGCGGCTTCCTGTCGGGACGCTTCACCTCGTCGGAGGACCTCGACGTCAACGACTTCCGCCGCCACGGGCCGCGGTTCACCGGCGACAACCTCGAGGTGAACCTGGCACTGGCCGGCAAGGTGGCCGAGATCGCGCAGGAGAAGGACATCACGCCGGCTCAACTGGCGTTGGCATGGGTGCTGGCGCAGGGCCAGGACATCGTCCCGATCCCGGGCACCAAGCGCCGCGAGTATCTCGAGCAGAACGCCGGCGCGGTCGCCGTGCAGCTCACCGCTGACGACCTCGCGCGGATCGACGCCGAGCTCGGCGAGGCGTCGGGAGACCGCTACGACGAGGCCGGGATGGCCGCGGTCAACCTGTAGGAGCCGCGGCCGCGTGAGGGCGCGGTTACAGCGATGTGAGCCCGAGGCTCGTCAGCCCGATCGCCGTGATCCACAGCCGGCGATCGGAGCTGAGGGCCGCCAGGGGGATCAGCCAGGCGATGTACCACGGCATCAGCAGGCCGGCGGTCACCAGCAGGCCGACGGTGGCCCACCCCGCTGCGGTGATCCAATCCAGCTCGCCGATCCAGACGCGGCGGATGAGCCACACCAGGCTGACCGCGTAGGCGACGTGGAGGATGACGCCGAGGATGCCGTTGAACTGCGTGAGTCCAAGGGCGGTGAGGATGAAGCCGGGGATGCTGTGCAGCCCGCCCTCACCCTGGATGCTCTGCAGGGTGCCGAGCAGGTGCAGCGTGCCGGAGCTGAACATCACCAGGCCGAGGGCGCCGAACAGCGCGGCGGCGCCGGCGGCGCCGGCTAACAACCGCGCTCGGCCCGTCGTGGCCACCCGCCGTCCCGCGCTGGCCGCGAGCGCGAACGGCAGCAGGAGTCCGGCCGTGAGCTTGACCGCTACGGCGGCGATGATCATCGCACCGCCGGTGACCTCCCGCTGGCGCAGCAGAACGTAGATGGCCGCCACCAGGATCGCCAGCATCAGCAGGTCGTTGTGGCCGCCGCCGACCCCGTACACGACGATGATCGGGTTGAGCCCCACCAGCGCCACCGCTTTGACGGGATCCATGCCGCGCAGCCGGGCGGCGTGCCACACCAGGACGACGATCGCCAGGCACGAGAGGGCCGCGATCGCCTTGTAGGCGAACACGTTGGCGGCGATGTCGAGCCCGGCCAGCGGGTAGCTGATCGCGGTGAACAGCGGGCCGTAAGCGGTCGGGGTGTGCGTCCACTGCGTGCCGACGAAGTGGTACAGAGGGTCGAACTGAATCAGGTTGGGGCCGTGGAGGTACGGGTTGATGTTGTAGGTAGCGCCGAGGCGGCCGTAGGCGATGTAGCTGAACAGGTCGGTCGACAGCAGCGGCGGCGCGATCAGCACCAGCACGTTCAGCGCGGCGATGCTCGTGAGCACCACGCGGCGCGAGAGATGCGCGACGGCCCGCAACGTGAGCGCGTATGACAGGAACATCACCACCAGCACGGCGATCAGCCCAGGTAGGCCGATGTTCAGACCCACGTGCCTGAATGCCCCGAACAGCCAGTTGGACACCGGTCGCAGTGACCGCAGCGACGCTGGCAGGAGCAGTTCGGTATGCGCCGCCGCCAGCGCGATCACCAGTCCGGTCGCGAGCAGCCCCCCGAGGCCGATCCAGGCCGCGGGCGAGGACAGACCGCTGCGGTCCTGAGGACCGATTGCGGACAGTGGCACCGCGCCGGCCTGCGGCATGACCCCCACCGGCTGATGAGCCCTCATCGGTTCGATAATGGCAGCCGGCCGGGCGGAATGTCGCCCGCGCGGCGTGGAGTCCGCCGTTTCGGCGGTCGATGTAAAAACGGTGTCAGTTGCCATGGGTGTCAACGTCATTTCTCCTACCCAGGTACCACGATTCCCGGACAGCGTTACCGGCGGCGGGGGCGCCGCCGTGGGCGTGGCACGGCATTGAGCTCAGCGCTCGCGGACCAGGGAGGGGAGCCGGCGGACGAGCTGCGGTATGTCAGAACGGGCCGCCCCGAGCGCCTCGCGGATCGCGGAATCTGCCCCCGATTCCAGCGCCGCGCCGTGACCGACGAGCAGGCGGTCCGGAGACTCGCGTTGCAGCGCCGCGCGGGGCGGCGTGAGCCGCAGCAGCGGGTGCACGCCGAGCCGGCGGCCAAGCGCGAACGCCGGAACGCTGCCGACGGCCTCGGCGACGACCAGGGTGCGCTCCTGCGGCCACCACAGCGCGACCTCGCGCCACCACCGCTGGGAGACGACGGAGATGACGTTGAACGGGCTGTCGGGGACGGCGTCGGGCACCTTCAGTCGCGGGATCTCCAGGCGCTGGGCGATCTGTGCGCAGTCGCGGTCGTGGCGGTCCAGGAGCTGGATGACGGCTGCCGGCTTTCCGAGCTCGGCCGCCGCGCTGAGGGCGACGTCGTCCTCGAACGGGTCGATCAACCACACCCGGCCGTCGGCGAGCAGGGCGTGACAGGACCGTCGCAGTCCGTGGGTCTCGAGCCAGGTGAGGCCAAGAGCGTGGCGTTCAATCGAGGTGCTCATCGCGTGAATCGGCCGCTGCGCGGAAGGCAACGGACACCATGACCTTACCCGCGTGCCGGTCGGTGCCACCCGCGCCGGTCGCCTGCGGGACACCAGTGGGAGGTCCACTAGCCTCCGAGGCGATGCCCGAGCTGCCCGAAGCCGAGCGCGCTCGGAGCGCGCTGGAGACCGTCGTGGGACGGCGGATTGCCCGCGTCGCCGATGACGATACGTACGTGTGCCGCCCCCATTCCCCGGGGGAGATCGGCGACGCGCTTGTCGGGCACCAGCTGGCGAGCGCGCACCGCCGCGGCAAGTTCCTGTGGCTCGAGACCACCGACGGCCCGGTTCTGGGGCTGCATCTCGGGATGGCCGGCCGGATCGTCGTCGATGGCGAGGCGGACGTCTCCCCGTATGACCGGTTCGCGGTCGAGTTCGAGGACGGCAGTCGGTTTGCGCTGCGCGACAAGCGGAGGCTCAGCCGCGCGCTGCTCAACCCGGACTTCAGCCACGTCGGCCCCGACGCCGCCGATATCGGCCGCGACGCGTTTCGCCGGGTGATCGGCGCCGGCCATACGGCGGTCAAGGCCCGGTTGCTGAACCAGCACGCGATCTCGGGGGTGGGGAATCTGCTCGCCGACCAGGCGCTGTGGCAGGCCCGGCTCTCCCCGCAGCGGATCACCGCCACGCTGTCAGCGGAGGACCTCGACCGGCTGCGCCGCGAGTTGCGGTCAGCGATCCGCTCGGCGATCCGCCAGGGCGGCGTGCACACCGGGGCCTTCGTCGCCGTCCGGGGGCGCGACGGCCACTGTCCGCGTGACGGCCACGCGCTGGACCGCGGCGTCGTCGGCGGGCGCACGACGTACTGGTGCCCCATCTGCCAGGCGTAAGGTCCGCACGGGGCGTCAGCCACTGACTGGCGGCCGCAGCGCATCCATGACGACCTCGAGCACGGCGACCTGCTGGCATGCCTGCTCTTCGTCATAGACTCCCCGCCGTCCTGGACGGAGGAGAGATCTCGATGGCTCGTGGTGTTCGGCAGCTGTGGGTGATGACGCTCGCGCTCGTCCTGGCGTCCCTGGCGCTCGCGTCGTCGGCGAGCGCCGCCTCCCCACTGCAGGTGAGTTGGATCGGGGGCGACGTGGCGCCGGGCACCCCGGCCCGGTACGACAAGGTGGGTGTGATCAAGGTCGGCGCCCGCAGCGCTCGCAACGTGCTCGTGCTCGAGCCCGGCACCTCGGCCGGCGGCGCCTACTTCGTCCCCCTGGCGAAGTGGATCGTCTCGCGGGCGCCCGGCTGGCAGGTGTGGTCGGTCGAGCGGCGAGAGAACCTGCTCGAGGACCAGTCGGGGCTCAACGCGGCCAAGCGGGGGACGGCCACCGCCACGACGCTGTTTGACTACTACCTCGGCTGGATCAACGACGCGAGCATCACCCCGCATTTCCAGTTGATCCCCAACGGATCGGTCGGGTTCGCCAAGCGGTGGGGGATGAGCGTCGCCGTCAACGACCTGCACGCCGTGATCACGGCCGCTCACCGGCTCGGCGGCAAGGTCGTGCTCGGCGGCCATTCGCTCGGCGGCTCGGTGGTGACGGCGTACGCCACCTGGAACTTCGCCGGCCGGTCCGGCGGCGACGGGCTGGCGGGTCTCGTCTACATCGACGGCGGCAGCTTCGGCGGCGAGTCGCGGGCCGCCGCCCGCGCGGCGCTGGCCACGCTCGACGCCCCGGCGGCATCGCCCTGGCTGGTGTTCGGCGGGATTCCGTCCCCATTCGCCGGCCTCTACAACGCCACCGGGTCCGAGGCCGCGCTGATGGATCCCAACGGCGCCTCGCTCGGTCAGTCATCCGGGCTGCTCACCCCGTTGGGGCTCACGCCGTCGGTCCCGGCCACCAACCTCGGCCAGTACGGCTTCGCGCTCAACGTGCCGACCTCACCACCGGGGCTGATCGCCGCCCAGGCCCATCTCGGCACCGGCCTGGTCACCACCGGCTCACCCCCGTACGGATGGAACGGCGCCGGGGCGCTCACCCCGATCACGCGCTTCGCGGCGATGTTCGCCGGCTCCGGAATCACCGGCGCCGACGGGACCGAGTGGTACTTTCCCGCCCGCCTCACGCTCGACACCGCCGCGATCGACAACGGCATCGCCAACCCGGCTCAGCGGGTGCTCGGCGAGCGGTCGACGATGGGACGCAAGCTGCCCACCAGCCTGCGGATCTACGCCTTCGGCGCGGCGCTCACCGGGCCCCGGCGGCTGCTGATGAGGGCCACCACCGCGCTCGCGCGCCAGTCGCACATCCCGGCCCGCAACCTGACCCTCGTCAACGAGCCGTCCTACGCCCACAACGACCCGGCCGGGGCCTATCCCCACAACATCTTCTTCAACCATCTGATCCCGTTCCTGAGGACGGCCGCCGCCGCCGCGCGCTGACGACAGTCTGCTGCGTCCGGGTCCGTCTCGGATCCAATCGCGGGATGGAACATCTCGGCCAGAGAACGGACTCGGCCGCCGCGGGTGGTTGTCACCCGTGCGGTGCCCGCGGGCGTAGACTCGGCGCTGCGTACGGTGACCTCAGCAGGGAGGACAGCGATGGCAGGATCGGACCGTGTTTCGCTGCACGGAAGCGAGCGCCAGCTCGAACCGGACCACACCCGCGTGGGGGATGTGGATCGGGCCGCGCAGGTCGATGTGACCGTGTATCTCAGGCCCCGGGCGCAGGCCGATTGGGTCGACGCCGAGGCACAGCGTCCGCCCGGGCAGCGGCGGCGCCCCGATCGCGACGAGTGGGCCGCCGCCCACGGTGCGTCACCGCAGGACATCGACGCGGTGACCACGTTCGCTCAGAGCTCCGGGCTCACCGTGACCGGCGTCGACGCCGCGCGGCGCTCGGTGGCCGTCCGCGGCCCGCTGCAGGCGGTGGCCGACGCGTTCGGCGCTCACCTCGAGGGGGAGTTTGAGCCCGCGTCGGGCGCGGGCCGCTACCGCGCACGGTCCGGGTCGCTCACCGTTCCGGCGGCGCTCGGCGACGTCGTCGTCGGCGTGTTCGGGATCGACGATCGGCCCCAGGCCAAGGCGCACATCCGCCGGGGGTCCGCGGCGGCGGTGGCGGCGACCTCGTTCACGCCGCCGCAGGTCGCCCAGGCGTACGGGTTCCCGGCAACCGTCACCGGGCAGGGCGAGACCGTCGGGATCGTCGAGCTCGGCGGGGGGTTCAGCACCACCGACCTGTCCACCTACTTCCAGGGCCTGGGTCAGGCGGGGCCCGCGGTGACGGCGGTGAGCGTCGACGGTGGCGCGAACACCCCGGGCACGGACCAGAACGCCGACGGCGAGGTGATGCTCGACATCGAGGTCGTCGGCGCCGTCGCGCCCGGAGTCGCCATCGCCGTGTACTTCGCGCCCAACACCGATCAGGGATTCATCGACGCGGTGTCGACCGCGGTCCACGACACGACCCACAAGCCATCGGTGATCTCGATCAGCTGGGGCCAGTCCGAGGATGCGTGGAGCGCGCAGGCTCGCAGCCAGATGGAGCAGATCCTTACCGAGGCCGCCGGTCTCGGCGTCACCGTCACCGTGGCCGCGGGTGACAACGGCTCCACCGACAGCGTCACCGACGGCCAGCAGCACGTCGACTTCCCGGCCTCGGCGCCACACGCGCTCGCCTGCGGAGGCACCTCGCTGCGGCTGTCCGGTGAGACGATCTCCTCCGAGACGGTGTGGAACGACCCGGGCGGTGGCTCGACCGGCGGCGGCGTCAGCCGCCAGTTCCCGCTGCCCAGCTACCAGGCCGGCGCCCACGTTCCCACCAACGTGGACAGCCATGCGCCGGGGCGCGGAGTACCCGACGTGAGCGGGGACGCCGACCCGGAGACCGGGTACCAGATCCGCGTTGACGGCGCCGACGAGACGATCGGCGGCACGAGCGCGGTGGCGCCGTTGTGGGCGGGTCTGGTGGCGCTGCTGAACCAGTCGCTCGGCGCGCCGGTCGGGTTTGCCCAGCCCCGTCTGTACCCGCTGCTCGGCACCGGGGCGTTCCACGACATCACGCAGGGCAGCAACGGCTCCTACGCCGCCGGTCCGGGGTGGGACGCCTGCACCGGCCTGGGATCGCCGGATGGAACCGGGTTGGCCAGCGGACTCGCGGCGCCGGCGGCAGCGGCCGGATAGGGGAGGTCTTTCACTGCAGACGGCACGTATGATCCTGCGCCGATGATCAGCGATCGCCCAGGCTCGGTCTGGTTTCTCACCGGCAGCCAGCACCTGTACGGGGAGGAGACCCTCCGTCAGGTGCACGAGCATTCCCGCCAGGTGGCGGCGGCATTGCAGGAGAGCGCCGCCGTGCCGGTGGCGATCGTCGATCGCGAGCCCCTCACCGACGCCGACTCGATCCGCCGGGCGCTCAGCGAGGCCAGCGCGGACGAGGCGTGCATCGGGGTGATCGCCTGGATGCACACGTTCTCACCGGCGCGGATGTGGATCGGCGGCCTGGCCGCGTTGCGCAAGCCCCTGCTCCATCTCCATACCCAGTTCGATCGCGACCTGCCGTGGGCGCAGATCGACATGGACTACATGAACCTCAATCAGTCGGCTCACGGGGACCGCGAGTTCGGCTACATGGAGAGCCGGATGGGGGTGGCCCGCAAGACGGTGGTCGGCCACTGGTCCGATCCGGAGGTGCAGCAGCGTATCGGCACCTGGATCCGGGCGGCCGATGGATGGCGCGAGGCGCAGACGCTGCGGATCGCGCGGTTCGGGGACAACATGCGCGACGTCGCGGTCACCGAGGGCGACAAGGTCGGCGCCCAGATCACGTTCGGTGCCACCGTCAACGGGTACGGCATCGATGCGCTTGGCGCGGCGGTGCAGGGCGCGCGCGACGCGGCCGTCGAGGAGCTCCTGGAGCGCTACGACGACGAGTACGAGCTGGCCACCGAGCTGCGTCTCGATGGAGGCCGGCGCGCGTCGCTCGCCCAGGCGGCCCAGATCGAGGTCGGCCTTCGGGCGTTCCTGCTCGACGGCGGCTTCGGCGCGTTCACCGACACGTTCGAGGACCTCGGCGCGCTGCGCCAGCTCCCCGGGATTGCCGTCCAGCGGCTGATGGCCGACGGCTTCGGTTTCGGCGCCGAGGGTGACTGGAAGACGGCGATGCTGCTGCGGATCCTCAAGGTGATGGCCGCCGGCCTGCCCGGCGGTACCTCGTTCATGGAGGATTACGTCTACCACCTCGGCCCCGGAGGTCACAAGGTCCTCGGGGCGCACATGCTCGAGGTCTGCCCGTCGATCGCCGCGGGCCGGCCGTCTTGTGAGATCCATCCGCTATCGATCGGCGGTCGCGAGGACCCGGTGCGGCTCGTGTTCACCGCGCCGGCCGGTCCGGCGGTGGTGGTGTGCCTGATCGACGTCGGCGGCCGGTTGCGGCTGGTGGCCAACGAGGTGAACGTGGTGGCGCCCGACGCCGATCTGCCGCGGCTGCCCGTCGCGCGGGCGGTGTGGGAGCCGAAACCATCGCTGAGCACCGCCGCCGAGGCGTGGCTGATGGCCGGCGGCTCTCACCACAGTGTGTTCACGATGGCGCTTGGGATCGAGGCGCTGCGCGATCTCGCCGAGATCGCCGGGGTGGAGCTGGTGGTGATCGACCAGCGCACGTCGATCGCGCAGTTCGCCAACGAGCTGCGCTGGAACCGCGCATACCACCATCTGGCCCGCGGCCTGTAGCCCCCGGGCTGGCGGTGTTCTCCGGCTGATCCCGGAGTCCGCTCCGGGACATCCCGCCTAGCCGGGACCCGGTGCATCGGCGTCGGCTGGATACGCGTCGCGTTCGGGGACGGGGTCCGGGTCGCGGCGGGCCGGCAAACGTCCCAACGGGCGTGGCCGAGCGGCTGGTAGGGATGTTCGCCGTCGTCACGGCTGTCAACGTCCCACCTTGTCTCGCGGCGCCGTTTGGTGGGACGTTTGCCGGCATGACGGGAGCGCAGCGCGGTTGCACGTCCGACCCCTTCGATCGCCGCCGTCCTTTCGCCGTGCCGCCCACCTGTCGCCGGGGCGCCACCGCGACCGCCCGCCGGTCCGCTCAGCCGGCGAGGTCACCCCACAGCCGCCGCCCCAGGCCCGACGCCCGCGCCACCGGCCGCGCCACCGCCGTCCGGATCGTCTCCTCGGTGCCGGCCAGGATGAGCCGGCGCCGGGCGCGCGTCGCGGCGGTGTAGAGCAGCTCGCGGGTGAGGATCCGCGACCCGGGCTCGGGGAGCAGGACGGCGGCGGCGTCGAACTGCGAGCCCTGGCTCTTGTGGATGGTCATCGCGTACACGGTGTCGAGCGCGCCGAGCCGGCTGGGGCTGTACTTGATCGTCAGCCCGCCGCGGGCGAAGGCGCACGCCACCCGGTCTGGGCCGCTGCGCACGACGACGCCGGTGTCACCGTTGTTGAGGCGCAGCTCGTAGTCGTTCTCGTTGACGAGCAGCGGCCGGCCGACATACCAGCGGTCGTCGGGATCGAACCCGTCGAGCTCGGCCGCCAGCCAGCTCTCCATCCGCGCGGTCCAGGTCGCCACCCCGTAGGGCCCCCGGCGGTGCGCGCACAGGATCCGGAACGCGCCGAGCGCGTCGAGCGCCGCCTCGGCGTGACCCGCCTGGGCCGCCTCGACGGTTCGCCGGGCCGCCGCCAGCGCCGGTTCGCGCACGGCCGGCAGCGCGTCGCCGCCGGCCACGTCGACGTCGAGCCAGGTGACGTCCGGTGACCCGTCGTGCAGCAACGCCATCACGGTGTCGCCATCGCCGGCGCGGATCGCCACCGCCAGCCGGGCGATCCCGCCGCCGAACCGGTGGACGCGATCGAGCACGACGATCCCCTCCCGGGCGCCGGGAGGGGGGGTCGGGGTCGGCGCCGGACCGACGATGTCACCGAGGACCGCGCCGGCCTCGATCGACGCGAGCTGGCCCGGGTCCCCGACGAGGATGAGTCGCGCTCCCGACCGCAGGGCCTCGATCAGTCGCGCCATGAGTGACAGCGACACCATCGAGGTCTCGTCGACGATCACGACGTCGTGGGCGAGGCGCTGGTCGCGATCGTGGCGAAAGCGGCTGTTGCTCTGCGGCCGCCAGCCGAGCAGGCGGTGGATGGTGACCGCGGGCAGCTCGAGCAGCCGCTCGCGCACCGCCGGGGCGACATCGAGGTCCGCGGCCTCGGCGTGGACGGCCTCCTGCAGCCGCGCCGCCGCCTTGCCGGTGGGTGCCGCCAGCGCGATTAGCGGAAACGCCCCGGTCCCGGAGGCGGCCGCCTGCTCGCACAGCAGCGCGGCGATCCGCGCCACCGTCGTCGTCTTGCCGGTGCCGGGGCCGCCCGCCACCACGGCGAACCGCCGCCGCACAGCGGTTGCCGCGGCGAGCGCCTGGCCTCCCCCGGGATCGGCGGCGAACAGGCGGGCGATGCCGCCGTCCAGCAGTCCCGAGTCGATCCCGGCAACGGTCTCGGCGCCGAGCGCGCGCAGGGCCCGGGCCACCTGCACCTCCTCGGCCCAGTACCGGTCCAGGTACAGCCACGAGCCGACGAGGCGCAGCGGGCGCACCGAGTCGCCGGCGGCGTCGCCGTGGGCCACCAGCGGACTGGTGGCCACGCGCGCGATCCAGGCGGCGGGCTCGGGCCACGCCAGGGTGGCGAGATCGACGGGCTCCTCGGCGTCGACGGCCGCCGTATCCCGGATCTGCGCCAGGTCGACGTGGACATGGCCCAGCCGCGGGCCGCGTACGGCCAGCGCCGCCGCCAGCAGCACGGCGGCGTCGCCCTCGCCGCCCAGCCGGCCGAGCTCACGGGCGACGTGCACGTCAGCGGCGTCGACGACGCCCGCCTGGTTGAACTCGCGCAGCAGCCCGGAGGCGTGACGCGCGAACCGCGACTCGAACGGGTCCCGCTCGCGGATGACCGCGGGGTCGCTCACCGCCGGCCGTCCCCGTCGTCCAGCGCGTCACTGAGTGCGGGCACGAGACCGTCGGGCGCGGGCCAGCTGAACACGCCGGTGCGCCGGCCGTCAGTCGGACAACCCCCCCCACCCGCGGCGCCGGTCATGCCGCGCACGAACAGGTAGACGACCCCGGCGAGGTGGCGCGCGGGGTCATAGCCCGCCACCCGCCATCGCAGGAACCGATGCAGCGCCACCGCGTAGAGCAGGGCCTGGAGGGCGTAGTGGTGGCGCAGCATCTCGGCGGCCATCGCCTCGGGCTGGTAGTGGAATGCCGTCAGCGGCTCGTCGGGGGGGCCGAGCCAGTTCGTCTTGTAGTCGAGAACGGCGAACCGGAACCCACCCAGCCCACCCGCACCGGCCGCGCCGTCGGCGTCCGGCACGCGCACCACCAGGTCGAGGCTCCCGGTGAGATAGCCACGCACGCTCTGACGGAGTCGGGCGTCCTCGAGGCGCTCGGCATAGGCGGCGAGGGGATCGTCCGCGCCGGCGTGGGCCCGGAGCACCGACGCGATCCGCGACAGCGTCAGCCAGCCGCTCGGCCGGTCTCCGCCGGCCAGCGGCAGCTCGAACCCGAGCTCGTCGAGGCGATCGCCGCGGGCCACGTCGCGCAGCCGTCGCTCGCTCAGGACCGGGCCGAGCGGGGTCTCGATCACCCCCCGCAGGCCGGCGGCCAGCGCCGCCGCAGATCCGATCTCGACGGCTCGGCGGCGCTGGACGTCGCCGATCCGCTGCGCCAGCTCGGCATCGATGTCCGGCGCGGCGAAGTCGGTCGCCTCCATCACGCGGTGCACGAAGGTGCCGACATCGACCCCGGCCGGCATGCCGGCCCATGGGGAGGGCCCCATCGTCGCCTCGGCGGGCGCGGCGGCGGCGCCCGGTGCGGCGGCGGCTCCGGGTGCGGCGGCGGCTCCCGGCGCGGCGACAGCTCCCGGTGGCTCATCGGCGAGGAGTGGCTGTTCGGGCTCGCTCGTGACAAAGTCCTCATGGCTGGCGGCAGTGATGTCGCTGTAGGACGTGCGCCGCCAGCGGAGGTCCAGGCTGCGCGTGAACGCGGACACCGCCAGCTCGGCGGGCGCTGTGCGCTGGGGGCGCCATACCGTCGCCGGGCCGCGCTGGGAGCGCTCGACGCTGATCACGCGCCCCGCGCCGCCGGTGGACTCGGCCAGCGAGCGGAAGCGGTCCACGACGGCCCGGTCGGCGGGCACCGCGCCGCCGGCGGGCTCCACGTCGCCGTTGTCGTTGCGGGCGAACAGCAGCCGGCCGAGCGGCGAGTCTCGGCTGTCGTAGGAGCCGGCCCACCACACCACCGCCTGATGACGTGCCCGGGTGAGTGCGACGTACGCCAGACGCAGGTCCTCGCCGCGCTGCTCGCGGATGAACTGCTCCTTGTGGCGGGCGAAGTCGGCGCCCTCGAGCGCGACATCGATCATCGCGCGCTCGTCGGGGGCGCCGGGATCGTGGAAGAACACCGGGCGCGGTGGCTTGTCCGGAATGTAGCCCGACTCCCACAGGAAGGGGAGGTAGACCACCGGGAACTCGAGCCCTTTGCTGCGGTGGATAGTGAGCACCTGGACGGCCTGGGCGTCCGATTCCAGACGCCGGCTGCGCTCCTCGTCAGCGGCGTCGCTCTCGGCCTGCGAGATGCGGGTGCGCAGCCATGCGGTGAGCGCCGTGGGGCCGAACTGCTCCTCGGAGGCCGCGGCGTGCAGCAGCTGGCCGATGTGGCGCAGGTCGGTGAGACTGCGCTCGCCGGTGGAGTCCACCAGGACGCGCGCGGCGAGCGCTGGACCTTCGGTGGCGTCGCGCATCACCGTCTCCAGCAGCGAGGCGACGCCCCGGGCGCGCAGGACTCGAGCCCACTCGTGCAGGCGGCGGTGGACCTCCTCCCACTCCCAGGAGTCCTCGTCGGCAGCGGCCAGGCGCTCCGCCGGCCAGCCGACGAACGCGGTGAGCGCCGCCGAGTGCGCGCGAGTCATCGACGCCGGTCGCTCGAGTGCCTCGAGCAGCCGCAGCCACTGGCGGGCCGTGTCGGTGCCGAACACGCTGCCGGCTCCGTTGATGACCGCCGGCACGCCGACGGCCGCGAGTGCGTCCCGAACCATCGCCGCCTGACGGTTGGTCCGGACCAGCACGGCGATGTGGGCGGGCTGGATGGGCTCGCTGCCCGTGTCCGTGCGCTCTGCCCTCGCCACGTGGGCGCCGGAGCTCAGCAGGGTCACGATGTCGGCGGCCACATCACCGACGATGTGGCGGCGCGCGTCGGGAGCGCGGGCGTAGCCCCGCGGGGTCTGCGGCAGGTCGGCGCGGAGCGCCACCCGGAGCCGCAGCGCCGACCCCACCGGCGCGCCGGTCAGCCCCGTCTCCTGGTGTTCGTCGGCGGCCCGCACCTGCCGGTAGGCGATCCCCTCATGGCCGAGTCTGACCCCGGAGAACAGCGCGTCGTGCGCGTCGATCAGCCCCTGGTCCGAGCGCCAATTGATCGGCAGCGTCGCCCGCGTGTCTGCGGTCCGCGCCGCGTCGAGGTATGCGTACACATCTGCGCCGCGGAAGGCGTAGATGGCCTGCTTGGGGTCGGCGATGAGCACCAGCGTCGCCGGGCGGCCATGACCTGCCCCGAACGCCAGCCGCAAGATCTCCCACTGCGCCGGGTCGGTGTCCTGGAACTCGTCGACCAGCACCACCTCATAGCGCGAGCGCAGCTGGGCGGCGACCGCGGGGCCGCCCGGGCCGGCCAGCGCGCGCTTGAGCCGCTCGACGAGATCGTCATAGGTCATCACCATCATCGAACGCTTGCGTGCCTCGAGCTCGGCCCGCACTGCCTGGGCGAGTCCCAGTCGCATCCGGGGCACCTCGGCGTCGGCGCTCACGAGCCGCGCCGATGGGTTGTTGATCGCGGCCCGGGCGATCGCGCCCGCCTCCGCGCGGGCGAATGCCGCCGCGCCGTCCGGATTGAGCCGCTCGGGCGCGAATCTCCGGATATACAGATCGTCCACCACGTCGTCGACGAGGTCGGACAGGTCCTCCACGAAGGTTACGTCGGGCTCGAGGTCCCCGGCGATACCCAGCCCGCCGAGCATCTCCTGGCAGAAGCCGTGCGTCGTGGCGATGGTGGCGGCGTCGAAGCTCGCGACCGCGCGCGCCAGGTTGCCCCGGTGGATCTCGGCGTTCTCGCGGGCCAGCAGCGTGACCACCGGGTCCTCGTCGGGCGGCGGTGGCGCGCCAGCCAGGCGCCGGGCCAAATCGCGCTCCACCGACACCAGTCGCTCGCGCACCCGCTCACGCAGCTCGCCGGTGGCGATGCGGGTGAAGGTGACGAGCAGCAGGCGCTCGAGCGCAATACCCTCGGCGACGTAGCGGGCCGTCAGCGCTGCGATCGTGTACGTCTTGCCGGTCCCCGCACTGGCCTCCAGGACGGTCACGCCGGAGGGCAGTTCGCCGCAGGGGTCGAACGCCATCGGCTGGCGTGGGACCGCGCCGGCGGTCATCGTGCCCGCACCTGCTCGCGGGCCAGCAGGCCCTCCCAGAGCCGCCGGGCCAACCGGCCGAACCGCGACTCCTCCGATTCGGTCCAGCCACCGCCGACCTCGTCCTCGGCGGGGGCGATGTCCAGCACCTCGCGAAGGGTGAGCACGCCGCCGAAGGCCATCTGGTGCTCGGCCTCGCGATCCTCGCGGTCGAAGTTGTACTCGGTCTCCCACTGCTTGACGGCGGCGGCGAATGGGTCCTGGCCCTGGCGTGCCGCCTGCGCGTAGGCGGCCGAGGTGTCGCAGAAGATCGGGAGCGGCTCGCGCATGCCCCGGTCATAGAGGTCCATCAGCACCGCCAGCTCGGAGCGCGCGGCGCTGGCGCGCGCTCCGGCGTCCTCGCCGAGGGGCTCGATCCGGGCGGTGCGCACGTCATCGCGGCCCTGCCCGCGGCCCACCGTTGCGGCGGCGAACGGCCGGTCGGGCGCGCTCGCGGTGAGCGCGATCAGCCGCACCCACGCCGCGATCCGGTGCTTGGCCGCGACGCGCGAGTAGGTGGTGGCCAGCAGGAGGTCGCCGCTCACCCCAGTCACCGTTCCGCCGAGCAGCCGCCCGCCGTCCAGGGTGACGCGCACGTCGATCGGATCCGCCCGGACCCCATCGCCGCCCACCCCATTCGCCGGCGCCAGCGTCCGGGCGGAGTCGACGATTCCGGCGACGATGGGGGAGACCACATCGATCACCGGCTTGCCCAGCACTCCGGGTGGCAGCGTGCCGCGCGCGATCTCGGCGAGGATCGCGGTGCGCTCGTCGACGCCGCCCAGGCGCGCCGCCAGCAACCGCTGGCCCACACGCCAGCGCTGGAGGCCATCGAGCTCCACCGACAGCTCGTCGGCGATCTCGTCCTCGGCCGAGAACAGGCTGATGCCCAGGCGCTGGCGCATGAACGCCCGGACCGGATGCTCGACGAAGCGCACGAGGTCGGCCAGCTCCACCATCGGTCCCGGCCGCGGCGGCAGCGGGGCGGCCAGGAACGGCCGCGAGTCCGTCCGGGGCCCGGCGAGGGCCCGCGCGCCGTCGAGCGCGGCCGTGTCAAAGCTCCACTGATGAGCGCCGGAGATGCCGTCCGCGACGAAGTTGCGCCGATCGAACGGCTGGAGCGGATGACGGACGACGACGCGCTCGCGTGCGGGGCCCTCCTGGAACCGAACGGTGGCGTCCACGGCGTCGAGCAGCTCACCGACGGGCACGGCGGCGGGGCGGGTCGCGTTGGTGCGCTCGTCGTTGCCGCTGTAGGTGACGATCAGTCGCTCGGTCGCGGCCAGCAGCGCGTCGAGCAGCAGTTGCCGGTCCTCGCTGCGGGGGTCGCGCTCGCCGAGGTGGGGATCGCCGACCATGAGGTCGTCACCGTCGCGCGGCGCCTTGCGCGGGAACGTGCCGTCGTCGAGTCCGAGCAGGCAGACGACCCGGTGGGGCACCGAGCGCATCGGCTGCAACGTGCAGACGGTGAGGTGGCCGGTGCGGAAGTTGGCGCGGGTGGGGCGGCCCTCGAGGCGCCGGGCGAGGAACGCCCGCACCTCGGCGGGGGCCAGCTCGGGAGGCGCCGTCTCGCCGAGCTCCGAGATGAGGTCATCGAGCACGCGCTGGAGCTCGGCCCGCTGCCATCGATCTCGGGCGTCGGTCGCCGTGAGCGCGTCGGCGGCCTCGGCGAGCGCTTGTGCCCAGTCAGGGAGTGACCGGGGCTCACTGAGTGAGGTGACCGCCTGCCCGACGCGCGCGACGAGCTCCGCGAAGCGGCCGGCGAGCTCGATCGAGCGGCTGTCGACGTCGTCGAGCGGGAGCACGTCGGCGAACAGCCGCTGGCCGTCCTCGGTCATCGTGACGCCGAGCAGGAGCCGATCCAGGCCGGCGCGCCAGGTGCCGTTGTCAAGGGTCTGCAGTTTGTACGGCGCCCGGTGCGGGGCATCGAGCCCCCAGCGGATGCCCGCCTGGGACACCCAAGCGGCCAGCCGCGTGACGTCGTCGTCGTCGAGCCGGAAGCGGCGGCGGACGGGGCCGCGATCGGCGAGGTCCAGCAGCTGGGACGCGGTCAACCTCTGCTCGGCGAGCTCGAGCAGCTGGGAGACGACCCCGAGCACCGGGTTGGTCTGGCGCAGCGAGCGATCGGCGAGTCGGACGCGCAGGTCAATGGTCGCGCCGACGGCCGGGCCATCGCGGTCGCCCGCCGGCGACGTATCGCCGGCGCCGAACGTGGCCTGGATGAGCGGCGCGAACGTCTCGACGTCGGGGCACATGACGATCAGGTCGCGTGGTTCGAGCGTGGGGTCGTCGGCGAGGGCGTGGAGAACGGCGTCTCGGATGACCTCGACTTGCCGCGCCCGCCCGTGGCACGAATGGACCTCGATGCTGCGGTCATCCGCCGCTAGGGACGGGCGCAGGTCCGGGGCGTCGGGGAGTGGGGCGCCGGGGGCCGCGCGATCCTCACGCACGTGCTGCTGAATCCGGCCGAGCAGGGTGTCCGGAGCCGCGGGGGACTGATGGTGGTGGTCACCGACCGTCGCATCCGGCGCGCCGGCGGGCAGGCTCAGCACGAGCTGCATCTCACGTGAGTCCCGACCCCACGACGCCAGCAGCCGGTTCTCGGGGAGCGCGATGGTCGGATCCTGAGCACGGCGCACCACGCGACCGACGCGCGCCGCCTCCGCGTGATCGGCCAACTTGGCCCACAGGGCCGGCGACGGGTGCAGCAGGAACAGGTGCAGCTCGCGCCCGGCGGCGAGTGCGCGCAGGATCTGCAGATGTCCGGCGGGGAGCCGGGTGAGCCCGAACACCGACATCCGCAGCGGCAAGTCCAGCAGGTCCGGCTCGGCGGCCAGGCGGCGGCAGGCGTCGGCAGATCGCTGCGCGAGGTCGGGGCGTCCGA
>DATCFW010000309.1:0-3510 GCA_036509295.1 Solirubrobacteraceae bacterium
GGGCGGTGACCGGACGGGAGGTGACGCGCGTCGCCGCGGTGCCGTCCTCCGGGACGATCCGCGTCGTGCTGGTGGCGGCGCCGGGCGGGACGGCCCGGGTCGATCCGACCCCGCGGGCGCCGTCCTGGAGCATCTCGGCCAGCTCGATCGCGTCAGCCGGCCGTTGGTGCTGATCGATGGCCAGGGCCGCCGCCACCGCCTGGGCGAGCGCGTGGGGCACCTCGGGGCTGAGATCGTCGAGCGGGATCGGCGATTCGCGCTGCTGCTTGAGCGCGAGCTCGGACAGCGAGCTCGCCTCATACGGCAGCCGGCCGGAGATGAGCTGGTAGGTGACGACGCCGAGCGAGTACAGGTCGGCCTGGGGCCCGGCCTCATCGCCGCGCGCCTGCTCGGGGGAGAGGTAGGCCGCGGTCCCGAGCACCGATCCGACCTGGGTGATGCTCGACTGGTCCGCCGCCCGGGCGATCCCGAAGTCGGCCAGCTTGACGACGTCGGAGTCCGAGACGAGCAGGTTGCCGGGCTTTACGTCACGGTGGACAACGCCGTTGCGGTGGGCGTAGTCCAGTCCGCGGCACGCCTGGCCGACGATGTCGATCGCCTCGTCCATGCCGAGGTGACCGCGGTCCCGGAGCAGCTCGGCGCACGAGTTGCCGGTCACATGCTCCATGACGATGAAGTGCTGGTGATGGCCGGAGTCAAACCCGAAGTCGAACACCTGGACGATGTTCGGGTGCACGAGCCGGGCGGCGGCCAGCGCCTCGCGCCGGAAGCGGGACACGAACGTTGGGTCGTCGGCGAGGTGCTCAGCGAGCAGCTTCAGCGCGACGTAGCGTTCCAGCCGGTTGTCGAACGCCAGGTGCACGGTCGACATCCCGCCGACGCCGAGACGGCCCTCGATCCGGTATCTGCCGGCGATGGTGGTCGTGCCTGTCATTGTCCGTTACCTGCACCCACCCCGTTGGCGCCGTTGCCCTGGCCGCCCGGGGTGGTCCCGGTGCCGCCGATGCCGGCACCGCCGTTGGAGCTAGTAGAGGTACCCGTGGTGGCCGGATTCGTTGCGCTGCTCGTGCTGGTCGACGTCGAGGTGCCGCTGCTCGAGCTGCTGGTCGAGGTGGTCGGGCTGGTCGAAGATGACGTGGTCGGGCTAGTCGATGTGCTTGTACTGCGGCTGGTGGTGGTCGGGGTCGAGGTCGTGCAGTCGCGTTGGGCGAGCTGGCTGACCGTGCCCGCGCCCTGGCCGAGGTTCTGGACCAGCGTCGTCGTCACCGACTGGGGGAGGTTGGCGACGGCGTTGGTAAGCGCCGCCGCGGCGCTGCCGGCCTCGCCGCACTGGTGGGACGCCAGCGCCGAGGAGATCGAGTGCAGCTGACTGGTCAGGCTGCTGTTCTCATCGGCGGACAGCAGGCCGTTGCTGCCCCCGCAGGCGACGACGAACGCGGCCGCGAAACCGAGGCTGCCGGCCAGGAATGCTCGTGCGCGAATGCCCATGGCTCGACTTTAGTCGCTGCTCTGGTTTTGAGCGAAGTGGGGGCCCTACTGCCCGTAGAGCAGCCGCTCGGCGAGCGAATCGGGCAGTCGCGCCGCCCGGATCGCCGCCGCCGCGCCGGCGATGTCGTAGTCGGTCCGGCGATAGACCGCCCGCCAGCGGTCCAGGTCGAGCTCCAACCAGGCGGCCCGGGGATCGCCGTCACGCGGCTGGCCGACGCTGCCGGGGTTGAGCAGCCACTCGCCCTCCGCGAGATCGACGTCCTCGTCCTCGGCCCGGGTCTGCCCGGTCGCGGGGGCGCCGGGCACCCGCGAGAACGACAGCGCGACGTGGGAATGGCCGATCAGCGCGATGCGCCGGGCCTGCACATCGAGGCACAGCTCGGCCTGCAACGGCGACAGCACGTACTCCCACACCGGATCGCGCGGGCTGGCGTGGTACAGCGCCACCGGCTCGTCGACGTTCTGGGGCTCGAGGCCGTCCAGATAGGACCGGGTCGCATCGCCGATCGTCTCCTGCGTCCAGGTGGCGGCGAGCGCCGCCCCGCGGGAGAACTGCTCAAGCGGAATCGTCCCCCGGACGCCGAGGTCGTGGTTGCCGGCCAGGCAGATCGCGGCATGTTCGCGGGCCAGGGCGACGCAGGCGTCGGGCTCGGCGCCGTAGCCGACGAGATCGCCCAGGCACCACATCTCCCGGCAGTCGGTCTCGGCGATGGCGTCGAGCACCGCCTCGAACGCGTGCCGGTTGCCGTGGATGTCGGAGACGATCGCCACGCGCATCACTACAGTCTCGCGGGTGAGCGGTGTGTCACGCGTTCGGGCTCTATGGCCGGCTCTGGTCGCCGCCGGAGCGGCCGAGGGTGGCCGCCGGCTGCTGGCGCCGCGCGCGCCGGCGCTGGAACCGGTCCGCATCGATCCGGCCACGTACTTCAGCGCCGAGGAGATCGCCCGCGGCCGGCGCTACGCCCGTCCGCAGCTCGCGCTGGCGATGGCGCGGAGCGCGATCGATCTGGGCGCGCTGGCGCTGCTGGCACGACGCCCGCCGGCGGGCCTGCGGCGGACCTGGTCGTCACCCGCGGTCGGCGGCGCCGTCACCGCTGCTGGGCTTTCGCTCACCCTGTCGCTGCCCTCGCTGCCGCTGCGCGCGCTGGCGCGCCGGCGCGCGATCGCCGTCGGGCTCGACACCCAGTCCTGGGGCGCCTGGGCCGGAGATCTCGCCAAGGCCAGCGCGATCTCGACGGTGATCGTGTCCGGGGCCGGCGCCGGCGTCGTCACCGGGACGCGGCGCTATCCGCGCGGCTGGTGGGCTCCCGTGGCCGCCGGTTCGGTGGTGTTCGGCGGCGTGCTGGCTGCGCTGGCGCCGATCGTGCTCGATCCGATCTTCAACGACTTCGAGCCGCTCCCCGACGGCGAGACCCGCTCCGATGTCCTGGCGCTCGCCCGCGACGCCGGCGTCACCGTCGGCGAGGTCTATTCCGTGGACGCCAGCCGGCGGACGACGGCCGCCAACGCGTATGTGACCGGCCTGGGGCCGACCAAGCGGGTCGTGCTGTACGACACGCTGCTGGACCGCTACGGCCGCGACGAGATCCGGCTCGTCGTCGCCCACGAGCTCGGGCATGTCCACCACCGCGATGTCCCGCGCAGCATCATCTACGCCGCGATGGTGGCCCCGGCGGCGGCGCTCGCCGTCCAGCGCCTGAGCTGGGAGCTGTCGCCACAGCGCGGCACGCCGGGAACGCTGCCGGCGCTCGCCTTGGCGGCGGCGCTGGTGACGGCGCCGATCGGCCTGATCGGCAACCACCTGTCGCGGGCGATCGAGCGCCGGGCCGATCACTTCTCGCTGAAACTGGCCGGCGCCCCGGACGCGTTTGTGTCCTTCGAGCGGACGATCGCGCTGCAGAACGTCGCTGATCTCGATCCCCCGCGCTGGGTCACCCGGCTGCTGGCCAGCCACCCGCCGACGGCCGAGCGGATCGGCGCGGCCGTGGCGTTCGCCCAGGCCGCCTGACCGCTTCGGGCCGT
>DATCFW010000310.1:0-4812 GCA_036509295.1 Solirubrobacteraceae bacterium
GGGGTGCTTCGGGTTCGCGGTGGTCGCGGTGGTCATTGGCACAAGCGTACCAAAGACTGGTACATATGTACCAATGGGGGGGTTGTGCTGTGGGGGGTTGTCCGGTTTCTTAGACCTGGGCAAAGAAACCCGCCAACCCTCGCCGCGTCGCGCCGGACCGCGCCCCGCCGGACCCGCGCAGCGCCGCGCCGCGCCGGCTTACGTCGCGAGCAGCAGCGCCAGCTTCGCGCGGGTGTCGTCCTCGGCCATCGGCGAGTACAGGATCATCCGCTGCTCGGGGTCGTCCTGGGGGTTGAACACGGCGTGCTCGAAGCGCATCGTGCCGACGAGCGGGTGCCGGACGGTCTTGCGACCCGCGCCGGTGCGCGCGACCTCGTGCTTCTTCCACGCCTTGCAGAACTCGGGGCTGGACTTGCGCAGCGTGTCGATCAGCTGCTCGAACGTTGGGTCGCCGATGTGGCGGGCGCTGTCGGCCCGGAACTTCGCCACCAGCAGGCGGGAGCTCGCCTCCCAGTCCGGGAATATCTCTCTCCGGGCCGGATCCATGAAGTGCATCCACACGTGGTTGCGGGCGGCCTTGGGCACGGCGCCGAAGTCGCCGAGCAGCGCACACGCGGCCGAGTTCCAGGCGAGGTAGTCCCACCGCCGGCCGATCACGAAGGCCGGGTTGGGGCCGAGGTTCTCGATCAGCCGCCGCACGGTGGGCGAGACGCGCTCGTCGGACTTGCACGGCGGCGGCTCCTCGCCGCGACCGAGCAGCACGAGGTGGGTGCGCTCCGCCGGGGTGAGCCGCAGCGCGCGGGAGATCGACTCGAGCACGTCGAGCGACGCGCGCACGTCGCGAGCCTGTTCGAGCCACGTGTACCAGGTGGCGCCGACTCCGGCGAGGTGCGCGACCTCCTCGCGCCGGAGCCCGGGCGTCCGCCGCCGGCCGCTGGTGGGCAGCCCCACGTCCTCGGGCTTGAGGTGGGCGCGGCGCTTGCGCAGAAAGTCGGCGAGCTCCTCGCGCCGGCGCCCGCTGGTGGCGCCGATCATGTCCGCAGCGGGCGGCGCCGGCGCGTCGATCGCGATGGGGGGAACCTCTACTACCAGGATAACTCCTTCTCTTGTACCTGGATAAGCATGATCGCATCATACCCTCATGCTCGCAACCAGAAATCTTCTCAAGCGGCGACTGGCATCGAAGAACGCGCTGTTGGCGGTCGTCTGCCTCGCCCAGTTCATGGTCATCCTCGACGTGTCGATCGTCAACATCGCGCTGCCGTCGATCCGCCACGGACTGCACTTCTCCACCACCGGCCTGCAATGGGTGGTCAACGCCTACACGCTGACGTTCGCCGGACTGCTGATGCTCGGCGGTCGGTCGGCCGACCTGCTTGGTCGCCGCCGCGTGTTCCTGGCCGGCACCGCGATGTTCGCCGCCAGCTCGCTCGTGTGCGCGCTGGCCAGCTCCCGCGGCCTGCTGATCGGCGCCCGCGGGATCCAGGGCATCGCCGGCGCGATCAGCTCGCCGGCGACCCTGTCGATCATCACCAGCACCCTGCCGGAGGGCCGCGAGCGCAATCGCGGGCTCGCCCTGTGGGGAGCGATGGGCGCGCTGGGCGCCTCGTCAGGCGCGCTGCTCGGCGGCGTGCTGACCCAGTCGTTCGGCTGGCCGGCGATCTTCGCCGTCAACATCCCGCTCGGCGCCATTGTCGTCGGCCTCGGGCTGCTGGCGATTCCGCCGATCGCGCCGGTCGACGCCCACGGCCGTCATTTCGACGCGCTCGGCGCGGCGCTCATCACCGCCGGTCTGATCGGGGTCACGTTCGGAATCGTCCGCACCGACACGCTCGGCTGGGGCTCGAGCGGCGTTCTCGGCCCGCTGGCGGCCGGCGTCGTGCTCCTGGTGGCGTTCGTCTACGTCGAGGCCCGGGTCGCCCGCGCGCCGCTGGTCCCGCTCAGCATCTTCAAGATCAAGCGCCTGCGCGCCGCCAACCTGATCGTGCTGCTTATGTACGGCGCCAACTTCCCGGCGTGGTTCTTCATCACCCTGTACCTCCAGCAGGTGCTCCACTTCGACGCGATCGAGGCGGGGCTGGCGTTCCTGCCGATGACGCTGTCGATCTTCACCGGCTCCACGCTCGCGCCGCGAGTGGTGGCCCGGTTCGGCTCGCGCCCGGTGATCGTCACCGCAATGGCGTCCATGTCCGCCGGGCTGCTGCTACTCACCGGGATCGCCCCCGGGGGCACCTACGTCGGCACGATCCTCGCCGGGTCGGTGCTCACCGCGCTCGGGATGGGCTTCTCGCTCGTGCCGGCGACGATCGTCGCCATGTCGGGCGTGGCCGGTGCTGAGAGCGGCGTGGCGTCGGGCCTGCTCAACACCTCACGGCTGATGGGCGGCGCGCTCGGGCTGGCGATCCTCAGCACGATCGCCTCCGGGGTGACCCGCGGGGACACTGGGGTGGCCGCGGCGCGCGCGCTCACCAACGGGTTCGATCTGGCGTTCACGGTCGCCGTCGGGTTCGCGCTGGCCGCGGCGGCGATCGCCGCCGTGGCGCTCCGGCCGCAGGCGGCGCTGACCGCCGAGGTGGCCGCGCTGCCCGAGGCCCAGGAGCGCGAGGCCGTGGCCGCCTGAGCGGTCACGGCGGGCCGGCGAGGGCTCAGTCGGTCTCGGAGGCGAGGCGGAAGCGGCCGACGAGCTGCGCGAGTCCGTCGGCGGACTCGGCCAGCTCGGACGCGGAGGCGGCGAACATCTGGGTGGACGCCGAGGTCTCCTGGGCGGAGGCCGAGACCTCCTCGGCGGCGGCCGATGACTCCTCGGCGATCGTGCCGACGACCGTCATGCTCTGGTGCACCGCCTGGGCGCCGGAGGCGATCTCCTCAACGACCGCCGTGATCTCCTGCACCCGTCCGCTCATGACGCCGACGCTCTGACCGAGGGCGAGGAACGCCTCGCGGGCCTCCTCCACCACTTCGGTGCTCTGCGTCGAGCGCTCGGTGCCGGCCTGGACCACCGCGACCGTGGCGGCGGTCTCGGACTGGATCTCCGAGATGAGCGCCGAGATCGTGGCCGCGGCGTGCTGGGACTCCTCGGCGAGCTTGCGGACCTCCTCGGCGACGACGGCAAAGCCCTTGCCCTGCTCGCCGGCGCGGGCGGCCTCGATGGCGGCGTTGAGCGCCAGCAGGTTCGTCTGGGCGGCGATCTCCGTGATCGTGCGGGTGATCCCACCGATCTGATCTGACTTCTGGCCGAGCTGGGCGATCGCCGCGGTGGCGGCCTGCGATGACTCGCGCACCGCCCCCATCGCCTCGGCGGCGCGGGTGACGGCCTCGGCACCGCCGGTCGCCAGCTGCTGCGCCTCGGTGACGGCCTCGGCGGTCCGCTGGGCGATCTCGGCGCCGGACTCGGCCGCCGCAGCGACCTGTTCGGCGATGCGCCGGGCGTCATCGATCGACTGCACCTGGCGCTCATTGCCCTGAGCGACGTCGTTGATCGCCGTCGAGACCTCGTTGACCGAGCGGCCCGCGGTCTCCGAGGTGCTGGCGATCCGACGCGTCGAGCTGCTCATGGTGCCGGTGGCGCTGTTGATCGAGCCGACCAGGCTGCGCAGACCGTGGGTCATGTCGGCCAGCGCGTGGCCGAGCACATCGTGCTCGGAGCGGGGCGAGATCTCGACGGACAGGTCGCCGCTGGCGATCCCCTGCGCCACCTCGGTGGTGGATCGCAGATAGTCGGCCATCGCGTTGAAGTCAGCCGCCATCTCACCGAGCTCGTCGCGGCTGGAGACATCGACGTGCTGGTCGATCTCGCCGCGGCCGATCCGCTTGGCGGCGGTGCCGACGGCGGAGATGCCGCGGGACAGGCGCCGGGAGAGCGCCAGGGCGATGCCGGCGGCCAGGGCGACGGCGAGGATGAGCAGGACGATGATGAGCGAGCGGCCCGAGCTGTACGTCGCCTTGGAGGCGGCGGCGGCCCGGGTGGCGATCGTCCGCTTGTAGTTCTCCCACGCGGTGTCGGCGGTCTTGAGCGCGTTATAGGCGTCATCGCCGGGACCGGTGCCGACGACGTTACCGGCGGCGGCGATCTGGCCGTGATCGGCGAGCGCGCGGAAGCCGGCGGTCTTGGCCACGTAGGTGTCGAAGGCGGCGCGAAAGTTCGTCAGCAGCCGGGCGTCGGTGGCATCGGCGACGAGGCCCTGGGAGCGGTAGCTGCTCAGCAGGCCGCTCATCGTCTGCAGGTCTCCGGCGAGGTCGCCGGAGACGCCCTGGGACCCGGCGCGGTCGTGCGGGGTCGCGAGGATGTAGTGCAGCTCGTCCTTGCGGAACTTGTTCATCGCGGCGGAGGCTTGTCCGACGATGTCGGTGGCGGGGACGACGCGGGTCGCCAGCTGGGTGACGTGGTTGTTCTCACTGCCCAGGCGGGTGATCGCCAGGCCGCCGAGGGCGAGCATGAGCGCTACGACCACGCCGAACGAGGCGAGCAGGCGCGTGCGGATGGACAGGTCGTTGAGGCTGCGCATGCGAAGAGGACTCCTGTTTGCTGGACGATGCCCGCATCGGCGACGCCGGGGCTCTCACTCGGTGTTCGACCGCGCCAGGACGTTTCTTGAGCGTGCCGCACGCACAGGGGGCACGTCCGTTCATGGCATCGAGGTGGCGCGCCGGGAAGGCGCGCCACCTCGCCACACGTCAGCCCGCCGCCGGCTCGGGCTCGGCGCCGGTCGACCGCTCCGCCGGCTGACCCTCGCGCGCCGCCCGGCCCTCGACGTTCAGTCGCGGGAGCGCCTGGTTCAGCCAGGCCGGGAGCTTCCAGTTCGAGTCGCCGAG
>DATCFW010000311.1:0-3803 GCA_036509295.1 Solirubrobacteraceae bacterium
GTTCGCCGCCTCGCCGACAACCTCGATCTCGGGATCGGACTCGAGGATCATCCGGAAGCCGGCGCGAACCATCGCCTGGTCATCGGCCAGCAGCACACGGATGCTCACAGCGCACCCTCCGAGGTGGCAGCGGCATAGGCGAATGGGTGATAGAAGGCCTCTAGCGCGCGGTCGCGGGCGACGGCAAGGTCGAAGCGGTGGCCGCCCCGCGTGTCGTCGACCGAGACGGTCACTGCGTCCTGGCGGGGGTGCCAGAGCAGCAGGACGTGGATGCCGTCGTTCTCGCGGGCGGCGAGCTCGCGCGTCTGAAGCGTCACTGGAGTCATGGCTCCTGTCTCCGGTTCAAAGGTGGTGAGTGGTCGGGCGGTTGGGGCTTGCATGAGCGGTCCTTTCCGAGTCGATTCGATGCCACGAACCTTTGCGTGCGACGGTGGGATCGGCATCGTCGGCAGGCTGGATTCGGGCTCATACGAGGCGACGATTCCGGGCTCCTACCTGGGTAGGAGGCCGGGACTCCAAAGTGCTGCTCGTCGGGCCGATGACGCGCGTCCGGTGAGGAGCCGCGCGTTCGGGCTTGACGCTGCCGGCCGCGATCGCGGCGGTCAAGCGCAAATTCGAGGCGGCACGCGTTCAGACAGGCGGCGCTGAGCGGATATGGCGAGAATGACGTGCGGCCGGCGTCATGTGTGAGTCCTGCTTTGGCTCCGACGGGGGCGAAAGCGCCGGAGCTCATCGTGTCGCAACTCCCGCCTCGAGGGCGCTGCAGCAGAAGGGCTGGAGATCGACGCGAGCCCTCAAAAATCAGCGTCCGCCGATCGGGGGCGGTCCAGAAGTCCTGATCTACTCTCGCGCCCCGATCGCCTCAACGGACCGGGCGCGGAGCGCTCGTCTGGTTGGCAGCGCAAGGGCCAAAAGCGCCAGGAGCGCTGAGATGCCGAGGATCGCGGCGAATGGTCTCGCGGGATGTATGGGAGGCCGCCGTTGAGCGCCTGGCTGAGTGGTAGCAGCGCGGTGGCGGCGATCGCCACGCCGATGCCGAGTCCGATACGGCGTGTGGTGCGGTCATCACTGCTCCTCAGGTCGGTGCAAGTTGCCTGGGGCTCAGCCTGGGATCGCCGCCTGCGCCTGTCATCGCCCGCAGGGCGCGTCTGCGCTCCTCCTCAGCGCAGATCTTTGCCGCTCGCGCCTCTGTCGAAGGACAGAGGCGCGTCTACGCGCCGGGCGTGACCAGCCCGCTCTCATACGCGAGGACGACGGCCTGAACTCGGTCACGGAGCCCGAGCTTCGCGAGCAGGCTGGAGACGTGGGTCTTGATCGTGCCCTCGGTGACGAACAGCTCGGCGGCCAGCTCGGCGTTGCTCTTACCGCACGCCAGCATCGTCAGCACCTCGCGCTCGCGCTGTGTCAAGGCGTCCAGCCGCGTGCCGAGCTCCGGCCTGACCGGCCGGCGTGCGAACTGCTCGATGATGCGCCGCGTGACCGACGGGGCGAGCAGAGCCTCGCCGGCAGTCACGACGTGCACCGCGTGCAGGAGCTCCTCGGGTGGGGCGTTCTTGAGCAGGAAGCCGCTGGCGCCCGACCGCAGGGCCTCGAACACGTACTCGTCACGCTCGAACGTGGTGAGGATCACCACACGACTGTGCAGCTCGCCGTCTTCGGTAATCCGCCGCGTGGCCTCGAGTCCGTCACCGTCGGGCATCTGGATGTCCATCAACACGATGTCGGGCCGCAGGCGCCGGGTGCTGGCCGTGGCCTGCTCGCCGTTCGCCGCCTCGCCGACAACCTCGATCTCGGGATCGGACTCGAGGATCATCCGGAAGCCGGCGCGAACCATCGCCTGGTCATCGGCCAGCAGCACACGGATGCTCACAGCGCACCCTCCGAGGTGGGCAGCTTGACGCGCACGGCGAACCCGCCGCCGGATGCCGGCCCCGCCGTGAGTTGGCCGCCGTGCAGGGCGGCACGCTCGCGCATGCCGATCAACCCCAGGCCGCCCGGGCTCGTCCCTGATAGCGCCGTCGCGCCGCGGCCGTCGTCGATGATCTCGACCTCGAGCTCGTCGGGCCAGTACCGCACGTGCACGTCGGCGCGCGACGCCGCCGCGTGCTTGAGGGTGTTAGTCAGCGCTTCCTGCACGATGCGGTACGCCGACACGCCGATCATCGGCGGCAACGAGCGTTCCTCCCCTTCGATGCTGACCGCGACAGCGAGCTCGGACTCACTCATGCTCGCCGCCAGCCGCGGAAGCTGGCTCAGGCCAGGGCGCGGAGCCAGATCGTCCTGGTCGCCGGCCTGCCGCAGGAATCCGAGCAGGCGGTGCAGCTCCCCCACCGCCTGTCGGCTCGAGACCTCGATCGCGGTCAACGACTCCTTGGCCTTGATGCGGTCACGGTCGATCACGACGCGGGCAGCGCCGGCCTGGACGCCCATCATGCTCACGTGGTGGGCGACGACGTCATGCAGCTCCCGCGCGATCCGCACGCGCTCCTCGAACACGGCGTGCTCGGCCTGTGTCGCACGTGACTCCGCCACCTCGGCCTGCTCGGCCCGCGCGCGGACGGCAAGGCCTGCAACCCAGGCGACGGCGAAGTCGACGGGAATGAAGACGAGCTCCTCGACCGAGTGCCCGGGGATGTTGTAGACGAGGGTCGCCGCAGCGCCGACCACGATCGCCAGTCCGAGGCCAGCCCGCCGGACGTCCCGAAGGTTCCCGAGCAGGAATGCGACCGCCAGCTGCATCGGGAAGAGGGACTCGGGGTACGGGATCAGCAGCGGGTCGACGAACGAGATTCCCGCGGCCAAAAGGAAGAACGCCGCCGGTCCGGCAAACGGAAACCATCGCCGCGCGAACACGGGTAGCACCAGGATCGCGAGCGCGGGAAGGCAGAACCACAGCGTCGTTGTCGGAACTCCGGACGAGCCGCGTGCGAGCACCACGTCAAGCATCGCCGCGATCGCCAGCAGCGCGATCAGCAGGTCGAACCAGTACGCGCGCGCGAGATGTCCGATTCGGCTCACGCATCGAACGTACTCCGCCAGCGGCAATTGAGGATACGCCGGGCGATCGTACAAGCGGGCGGCCTTGGCAGCTGTCATTAGTATGAGGCGCGGGACTCCGCGGTTACCGCTGGCGGCGTGGAAGCGGGGCATGCCCGCGGGACCGCCAGGCCAGGATGGACCAGCGGGAAAGAGCTGACAAGATCGAGCCGACGCTGGCGGCCGAGCCGATCGAGAACGCCGAGGCCAGTGATTAGGTCATCACTCGGCGCCGACCGTGAGGCCCGTGCCGCGCGGCTGACCGGGACAGCCCGTCCCGCTGTGAGCATCGCCGGTTCACGGGCAAGCAGGTAACAGGATAGGCGGTCTTGGTGCAGCGCTACGCCGCTGTGTGGTCTGAGCAATCCGCCGGGATCGCGCTGCCCATGGCGGCAATGACCGTTGAGAGAGGACGAGGGAAGGGCGCCATCGTGAATCAGCTGAGGTTCGAGGCAGGACTCGGTCACTACAGCGTGAACGTGGCCCCGGACAGCGTGTGGATCTTCAGGGGGATGGGGACGCACTACTTCCAGGTCCAGCTGCAGATCGGCATCCCGGAGGTCGGCGCGGGCGCCGGGCGACTGCTATGCGTGGAGACCACGCTGTACGCCCCGGAGGGCAGCGGCCCGCGGGTACCGCTCGCGTCAACGAACGCCTCCGTCCCCTTCAACCCTGAGGGCGAGGTCCGGATGCCGACGCTGCAATACCTCATTACCAACGCGCAGCTGCTGGCGCTGGAACAACGGCGCGTCGGCGACCTGCGCCTG
>DATCFW010000312.1:0-8141 GCA_036509295.1 Solirubrobacteraceae bacterium
TTGCGCCGGAGCTGGTGGAGTTGGTCGAGCTCGTGGTAGCCGCGCCACTGGCCGTGGTGCTCGTGCCCGCAGCCGAGCTCACGGTGACCGTCTTCCTGGCGGCCAGCGCCGGGTCGTGCCCCGTGATGAGCACGACCGCGATCAGCGACCACACCGCCAGAAACAGGGCCACCGATCCGCCGACGACCCGGGCGCGGATCATGCGCACTCGCGCCCGTCGCGCTTCTCTCAGTTTCATCCCGTCGTGCTTGGTCATGGTGTCCAGGATCGGCGCGGTTCGTCGCACGGGCGTGTGCGCGACGTAAGAACCGGCTATGAGGCGAGGGTGCTACGCGGGAACGGGGGCGCTACGCGGGAACGGGGGCGCTACGCGGGAACGGGGGCGGCGCCAAGATCGAGCCGGCAGCCGCTGAGGTAGCCCCCGGCCGGCGAGAGCACGTAGGCCACCAGCTCGGCCAGCTCCCCATCGGTGGTCATCGCCCCCGGCGTGAGCGCCACGGCGGTGATCTGAAATCGCGCCCACTCCACCGACACCGTGCGGGCGAGGTTCTCGAGCGCCGCTCGCGCCGCATCGGTGTGCGGTCCGGCGCCCGGGGGTGGCGCCACGAACAGCAGCCGCCCGGGTCCCCCGGCCTCGATCAGCGCGCCGGTGGTGACCGCCCGCGCCGCCCGCCACGCCAGCTCGAGCGTGTCCGCCAGTCGCGACGCGCCGCCGGCTCCGAACCGGGGACGGCCGTCAAACAGCAGCGCCGCGGGCGCATGGGCGCGAACCCACGCGACGGCATCGTCCTCGCCGAGCAGGTCCGGCTCGCCGAGCCCGTCCACCGTCGCCCCCAGGGCGCGGAGCCGTCCAACGATCTCGGCGCCGGGGGGGCCGACCGCGGCGACGCGGCTGCCGGCCAGCAGATCCGGCGCGAACGTCATGCGCTGCCGACGATACCCGGCGGCCGCCTAGCCCTGGAGCGGCAGGACGAGCGTCGGCTTCTCGATCTGATGGTTGGGACTGGTGGACAGCACCGCGGTGCCAATGGCGAAGAACTCGATCACGTGCGAGCCCCACCCGTGGCTGCGCTCGATGATGCGGGCGCCGACGATGCCCTCAGACTGCAGCTGGTCGGCGTCGGTCTGCATCCGTTCCATCGCCAGCTCCCGGGCCTCGTACAGCGCCTGGGTGAAGTTGGTCATCTCGACGTTGCGCCCGACCTGGCGCAGGGACTGCATCATCCCCTGGCGGGCGACGTGGTAGACGCAGTTGCCCATGACGAGCCCGGCCGGGCGGTAGCCCGCCCGCAGCAGGGTGGCGAAGTCCTGGCCGCTCATGTCCGAGGTGAACGGGCGCCCGTTGGGAGCGCGGTGCAGCTCGCCGCCGCTGTGCTTGACGGCGGTCCCGACGGCGATGAACTCGGCGAGGTCGGCGCCCCACTCGTAGCGGCCGATATCGAGCCGCACCCCGACGATCCCGTCGGCGCCGAGCGCGTCGGCCTCCTCCTCCATGCGGGTCATCGCCAGCTCGCGGGCGTGGTACATCGCCTGGGTGAGGACGCCCATCTCCTGATTCTGGTTCCAGCTCGCCTGCTGGAATCCGATGTGGTAGATCGAGCTGCCGAGCACGAGTCCGAGCGGCTCGAACCCGGCCTCCTTGACGAGCAGGAACTCGTTGACGGACAGGTCGGAGGTGAAGAAGCCGCGCGCGACCTCCTCCTTCATCCGAGCGATGCGCTCCAGCCCCGACGCCGGGATGCCGGCCATCGAGCCCGACTGGTAGGCGGCGGCGTGGGGCCCGTCCGCGGTGGCGACGTCCTGCGCCGTGGTGGGCGGCGGCTGCTGAGAATCGCTGTCGTCGCGCTTGAGGAAGCCCATTCGTGTCTCCTATCCGTTGAGCAGCCGCTCGAGCGCCTGCCGGGTTGTCTGGCTGCTCCGGGCCTGGATGGCCAGCGCTTCGCCGAGCGCCCGCAGCCAGGCGTCGGTGTCGAGCTCCTCGCGCTTGAGCACGATTCCGCCGGACAGACGCGAGCACGTCGTCTCGATGGCCGTGCCGTCCGTCCGCAGCTCGAGTCGCTGGCCGCCGGCATCCAGGGCGATGCGGCGCACCCGTTTTGCCCCGAACATCCCGTCGCGGCGACGGTCAACGGTGACCGCTCCGGGGACCGCCTCCTCCAGCTTGGTCGCCATCGCCTCGACAAACGCCCCGAGGTCGCTGGTGTCGGCGCGCAGCGACGCGGCCAGCAGGTCGATGTCCAGCCCGGTCTCGTCCTCGTCGGTGGCCATGGCGATCATCACTCAGCGTACGCCGTCTCGCGACGATCCCTGGGTTTCGACGCCCGATGTCCTGGGTACCCGCGCCTCTGGGACCGTCAGGTCAGCGACCGTCCGGCCGCACGGGTAGGGAGGCAGCGATGGATCTTGTACGCATTGCGAGGCCGCCGGCGGCCGCGCGCAGTCATCTCCTGGCCGCGGTGGCCGTGGCGCTGGCGGTGAGCCTGGGCTGGGCGGTTACGGCATCGGCGGGCGCCGCGACGGCGCTCCGCTCGCGGGCGCACGCCGCACCGGCGTCGGCACAGTGTCCGTGGGTGAATTCCCAGCAGCCGATCGCGCAGCGCGTCGCCGATGTGATCGGCCACATGACCCTCGGCAACGAGATCACCATCGTCGAGGGCGATGGCACCGCTCCGCCCAACCCCTACGTCTTCTACATGCCGGGGATCCCCAGCCTGTGCATCCCCTACCTGGGCGAGGAGGATGGGCCCGCCGGCGTCGCCGACCAGCAGACCGGAGTGACCCAGTTGCCCGCCGGCGTGGGGCTGGCCGCCACCTGGAGTCCGTCGCTGGCCAACCACTACGGCCAGGTGATCGGCCAAGAAGAGCTCGGCAAGGGCGCCGAGGTCAACCTCGGGCCGACGGTCAACATCGATCGCGATCCGCGCTGGGGCCGGTCGTTCGAAGCCTTCACCGAGGACCCATTCCTCAACTCGGCGCTGACCGTCGGGGAGATCGACGGCGTGCAGAGCCAGGGCGAAATGTCCCAGGTCAAGCACTTCGACGCCTACAACCAGGAGACCAACCGCAACACCCCGCAGGACAACGTCGTCGTGACGAACCGGGTGCTGCACGAGATCTACATGCCGGCGTTCGACGCGGCCGTCCACCAGGCGAACGTCGCATCGCTGATGTGCGCCTACTCGTACGTCAACGGCTACGCCAGCTGCAACGACTCCGATCTGCTCAACACCACCCTCAAGCAGGAGTGGGGCTTCCAAGGGTTCGTGACCTCGGATTACGCGGCCCTGCACGGCGTCGATGGAGCGCAGGACGGCACCGATCAGGAGCAGCCGTTCAACACCAACTTCGGCCAGCCGTTGGAGACGGCGGTGGAGAACGGGACGATCCCGAAGTCGGTGCTCAACACGATGGTGCAGCGGATCCTCACCCAGATGTTCCGCTTTGGCTTCATCGACCATCCGCCGACCGCGACCACGTCGGCCACGGTGACGACGCCCGCCCACGTGGCCGTTAGCACCAACGTCGCCGACAGCTCCGCGACGTTGCTGAAGAACACCGGTCAGACGCTGCCGCTGTCGGCCAACCATGCCGGCACCGTCGCGGTGATCGGGCCGTCGGCGTCGCCGACGCCCACCTCCGGCGGTGGTGGCAGCGCATACGTGCTGCCCTCCCAGACGGTCACCCCGCTGCAGGGGCTGGAGGCGGCCGCCGGGCATGGGACCCATCTCGACTACCAGCAGGGCCTGCCGACCGACGCATCGCTGCCGGCGATCCCGTCCTCGGCGCTGTCGCCGGCCTACGCCCCGACGCCGTACGGGGGTACCTACAGCGGCACCCTCACCGCGCCGGAGACCGGCACCTACGTGCTGGCGCTCACCAACCCGTGCGGGTGCTACACGCCGACCTACCTGTCACTCAACGGGCAGCAGATCATCGACAATCCGAGCACGCCTCCGGTCAACGTGTTCTCGGTGGCGGTCAACCTCGTGCAGGGCCAGACGTATCCGATCGCCATCAGCGGCGACTCGAGCGCGCTGACGTGGGCGACCCCATCGGCGCTGGCCCCGGGGATCGCCTCGGCGGTGACGGCCGCCCGGGCGGCGTCGACGGCGGTGGTGGTCGTGTCCGATGACACCGAGTCCGAGGCGACCGACCGGCTCAGCCTCAACCTGCCGTCCGCGCAGGACGAGCTGATCTCGGCGGTGGCGGCGGCGAACCGCCACACGGTCGTCGTGGTCAACGCCGGCGCGCCGATCGCGATGCCGTGGCTGCCGCAGGTGGCCGCGGTGCTCGACGCCTGGTATCCGGGCGAGACCAACGGCACGTCCCTGGCGCGGGTCCTGTTCGGCCGCGTCGACCCGGGCGGTCACCTGCCGGTGACGTTCCCGACCAGCCTCACGCAGGTACCGGCATCCACCCCGGCGCAGTTCCCGGGCACCGGCGGCAACGTGCAGTACTCCGAGGGCCTGAACGTCGGCTACCGGTTCTACGACGCCAAGAACATCACGCCGCTGTTCCCGTTCGGGTACGGCCTGTCCTACACGCGGTTCGCCTTCAGCAGGCTCGAAGTCAGCCCGAACGTGGAGGACGGCACCGGCCGGGTGCAGGTGTCGGCCACAGTGACGAACGTTGGCGCGCGGGCGGGCAGCGACGTGGCCCAGCTGTACCTCGGCGACCCGGCCGCGGCCGGCGAGCCGCCGCGCCAGCTGGTCGGCTTCCAGCGCGTCCAGCTGGCCGCCGGTCAGGCCCATCGGGTCACGTTCAGCGTGACCCCGCGTGACACGTCGTGGTGGGATCAGTCGGCGAACGGGTGGAGCCAGAGCACCGGTCGCTACACGGTGCAGGTCGGCGACTCGTCGGCCCAGGCCGACCTGCCGCTGCAGGGGTCGTTCACGATGGCCAAGACCCCGGCGGCCCGCCAGGTCGTGCTCGGCGCGCCGGACACGTTCCAGCCGGGCATCACCCGCAAGGTGCGGGTGACGCTCACCGCCGACGGCAATGAGACCATTCCGGTGGTCAACTTCGCCCTGCAGCTGCCGGCCGGCTGGACGGCCCAGGCCGTCCGGAACGCGACGGCCTACGACGTGCGCCCCGGCAAGTCGCCGACGGCCACGTTCAAGGTGACCGCGCCCAGCTATGCACCGGCGACGAGCGCGACCGTGCACGCCACGGCCAACCTCGGGCCCGACGACCAGCGCGAGGCGGGGGTGTCCGTCCGGGTCGGCTGATGCAGTGAGTCCGTGCGGCGTTCCGTCAGGCCAGTGATGGTTTTCCGGGACGCCGCACCGTGTCGCGAACCGGGCACTCGAACCCGGTGATGCTAGTATGCACGTATGCGACGCACCACCATCTCGCTCCCCGATGAGCTCGCCGATGCACTCGAGCGCGAGGCTCGGCGACGCTCGCTGCCGGCATCCGCAGTCGCCCGTGACGCGCTGAGCGCTTATCTCGGCTTCGGACGCGCTGACGCGCGACGCGAGCTCCCGTTCGCAGCAATCGGACACAGCGGTCAGAACACCACCGGCCGAGACATGGAGGAGCTGCTCGAGCAGGAGTGGGCCTCGCATGCTCGCGGTCGTTGACGCCGGTCCGCTCTACGCCACCGCCGACGGCGACGACCAAGATCACGAGGCGTGCCGCGCGGTTCTGTCGCGAGCCGACCTTCGCCTGGTCATACCGGCTCTGGTCGTAGCTGAAGCGACGTATTTCATCGGACGCCGGCTCGGAGCGCAAGCCGAGGCGGTGTTCCTACGCGGCCTCGGGGCGCTCGATGTCGAAGGCCCCGCCCCGGAGGACTTCATCCGAATCGCACAGCTCGTCGAGATCTACGCCGACTTCCCCCTCGGTGGTACTGACGCCAGTGTGATCGCACTCGCCGAACGGATCGGCGCCGACATCGTGATCACCCTCGATCGTCGGCACTTCGCCGCCGTCAAGCCACGCCATCGTGACGTCTTCCAGCTCCTTCCGTAGTGTCTTGACTGGCAGGGCGTCTAGAAGCCGCGTCCGATGACGAACGCCACGGCGCAGATCAGCAACACCAGCAGCAACACGACCAGCGACCGTGCCGACCACGCCGATGCGCGGCCCGGGCGGCGCCGGGCGAGCTGTCGCCGCGAAAGCGAGCTCATGAACAGTCGGGACTCGGGCATCGCTGCGTGACCTGGGACTCCTGCCGGTTCGATCCAAGCTCACCGGACCAGTGGTAGTCAACCGCCGCCCCCGGACGGATCCCGGAATGTGAGGCTTTTTCTCGATGAGGATCGTCAGGGCTCGTGCCGGCACAAACCCTTATCGTTCACGATCCGAAACGAGCACAGGAGGGCTGACGAGGTGGCCGAGGTGCAAGCCCACATCACGGGCACCGTGTGGAAGATCGAGGTCGAGGTCGGCGAAACCGTCGAAGAGGGCGACGCGGTCGTGATCCTCGAGTCGATGAAGATGGAGATGCCGGTCGAGGCCGAGGATCCGGGCGTCGTCACCCAGATCCTGTGCACCGAGGGCCAGTCGGTCTCCGAGGGCGATCCGCTCGTTGTCCTCGAATAACGCGGCGGGTCAGCTGCTCGTCGACGAGCCGGCGCCGCACGTCACGCGATTGACCATCTCCAACCCGAGCAAGCGCGGTGCGCTGGACCACGCCATCCTCGACCGCTTCGCCGAGACGATGCCCGCGCTGGACGCGCGCTGCGTGATCATCACCGGCGAAGGCCGCACGTTCTCGGCGGGATACGACATCGGCAGTCTGGGTGGGTCAGAACGGGATGGGTTCGCCGACGAGGCCGAGAAGCTGGTGGCGCATCCGTTCGCGGCGGCAATCGACGCCGTCGAGTCCTACCCGTACCCGACGATCGCGGCGCTCAACGGCCATGCCATCGGCGGCGGCCTGGAGCTGGCGCTGTCGTGCGATCTGCGCGTCGCGGCCGAGCCGATCACGCTGGGGATGCCGCCGGCCAAGCTCGGGCTGGTCTACGCGCACACCGGGATCCGCAAGTTCATCGACGCGATCGGCGCCCCGCGAACCCGTGAGCTGTTCCTGGTGGGTGGCCGCATCGACGCGGCCACTGCGCTCTCCTGGGGGCTGGTCACCTCCGTCCACCCCGCCAATGCCGTCGCGGACGCGGCACTCGCCCTGGCCACGGAGATCGCCGCCAACGCCCCCCTGGCCCAGCGCGGCAACAAGCACGTGATCCGATCGATACTCGACGGCGAAGCGGCGCCGGCGGTGGAGCGCGAGCTGCTCGCGCTGCGCCACGCGTCGTTTCAGTCAGCGGACTTCCGCGAGGGCGTGCTGGCGTTCGCCGAGAAGCGCGCGCCCGAGTGGACGGGCCGGTAGTGAACGCGCCGGCAGTGAACGGACCGGCAGTGAACGGGCGGATCCGGCGCGGGCACTGATGGACGACCGCGACTGGAGCGCCGAGCGCATCGGTGACGTCGACGGACCGGTCGTGGCAGTGTTCATCCACGGCGGCTTCTGGCGGGCGCGCTATGGCGCCGACACGATCGCTCCGCTCGCGCGAGCGTGCGCCGCCGCCGATCCACGGCCGTGGGCCTGGAACGTCGAATACCCGCGCGTGGGCATGGCGGGCGGCGGCTGGCCGGGCACCGCGCTGGCCGTCCGGTCCGCGGTCAGGGCCGCCGTCACGCAGGCCGCGGGCCGGCCGGTGGTGTTGATCGGGCACTCGGCCGGCGGCCATCTGGCGCTGTGGGCCGCGCGCGAGCAGCCGGTGGCGGCAGCCGTGTCCCTGGCCGGCGTGTGTGATCTCGAGGCCGGCGCCGATGCCGGGCTTGGCAACGGCGCAGTACTCGAGTTCCTCGGTGCCGATCCCGATGCCGACGTGTACGCGGCGGCGAGCCCGATCGCTCGGCTCCCGCTGCGGCGGCCGAGCCTGCTCATCCACGGCGACGCCGACGACGTCGTGCCGATCGACCAGAGCCGGACCTTCCATGCGGCGGCCCAGGCCGCCGGTGATCCCTGCGACCTGCACGAGCTCACCGGCGCAGACCACTTCGAGGTGATCGACCCGCGCGGGCGGGCGTGGCCGGTGCTCCAAGCGCGGCTGGGGGCGCTCGCGGCGAGTGACCACGGGTAGCTCGCGACGACCGGGCGGCGATCGAGCTTCCGTGCATCGGCTCCGCTCTTA
>DATCFW010000313.1:0-8056 GCA_036509295.1 Solirubrobacteraceae bacterium
AACGGAACCGAATCACGGACACGCACCGCGTCCGCGACCCCCGCGCCGATCGCGTACGCATCAGCGACAACGCGTTCCGCAGCCGACGTATCGGGAATCGGCTCGAACGACTCCGCCTCGAGTGAATCAGCCGTCAACGCATCAGCTCCAGTCGTCGTTCATAGGATGATCACATCGGTATCACAGTTGGCGGCGCAGAGCTGAATGGAGCGCGATCAGCGCGCCACGGCCACCAGGGACTCGCCTCGGTTCCGTTGGTGCTTGCTCCACGGCTCCTACGACTTCACGGCCGCAGTCGACGCACCGCCACCGCCGCAGCGGCGACGCTCGCCCAGCAGCGCACCAACGCCCATAGCCGACCGCTGGCGGGAAGAGCCGCCGGCGCCTCCACGTTCATCGACTGGGCGGTGTCCGGTGAGGACGTGCGCGGGTCACCAAGCGGCGATGATGCTCAGATGCGACCTGCGAACGAATGCTGCATGGGGTGATTGCTCAAGATCTGAGGATCGGATCTGTCCGCGATCGACTGCTGGAACGCTACCTGGGGTTCGCGTTTGGCGGGCTGCACTTCGAGGTGCGGGATATCAGCGCCGAGATTGCCGAGGCACGACGGATGATGGCCGAGTTTTTGGGTCGCGAGCTGCGGCTGCCAGATCGGCCGAGCCGATTGATCCACTTGTGGGTCGTCACCGATGAGACCGATGAGATCGTCGGCAAGGCCGCGCGCGAGGTTGGGCTTCGCGGTTCGGCTTTTGTCGTAGCCCATAAACAACTCCGGATTCGGTGTCCGGAGTGGCGTCGGCGGGGATTCGGGTCCGCTCTGCTCGCCGAAAATCGCGACTGGTATCGGGAATGCGGAGTCGAGTTCATCGTGATGGAGGCCGAGGGCGACGGAAGTGCGTTCGCGGCCGTCCGGGGCTTTGACTTTGACGTGACGTCCTATGCCAATCGCCCCGCGTTCAAGGGTCTGACTGAACGAGAGCTTCGGTTCGCGGCCATCGATCGACTCATCCGCCATCCGGCGATCGAGGACACCGTGGACGATGGCCAGGCACAGCTTCGCGAATCAGTGGTGGCCTTTCTCGAGCGGGTCAAAGCGAGCGGCGCTGAATCCGCACGACAGGTCGAGCGCTTCCAGCAACGGCTTCCACAGTCGGCCGAACAAGGGCAAGGCCTCGTTTCGGGAGACGAGCTCACGTTCACCGCACCTGACGAGATCGCGGCCTTCGGTCAGAACGAGCCACTCGAGGTGCTCGGCGGTCGGAGCCTCGGACCTGCAGTTCTCGCACTCACGGGGTGGTCGGGCATCAACATCCTGTAGATCGCGTTGACGACACATAGCCCGCTGCTGCAGGACGACGGGCAACCTGAGCGGCCGTACTGTCGCTTTCACTGACCGATGATCGCGCAGAGATTCCCGCGTGCCGGACCCTAGGCCGCGTGTGATCATGTCGACTCGTGCTGACGCCGGTGGCTGCGGTCATCGTCGTCGCTTGGTTCAGCGTGGTGGCCACGGCGGCGAGCTCTGCGTCGGGCAGGGCCGCTTGGATCATCGGGAAGAGTTCGCGTTCCTCGAGTCGGACATGCTGGTTGAGTAGTCGCCCCAGCTCGTTTAGCGAAGTGACGTGGTCGGGTGAATCGTGTTCGAGCGCCTGGATGCGCTGTCGGATGGCGAGGTGATCGCCGAGCACCTTGGCCAGGAGAGAGTCATACGGGTCGGCGTGCGCGGCATAGGCCGTGAACAGCACCTCTTCCTCGGCGCGGAAATGGGCTTGCCCGTGCTCGTCCCAGTATGCGCGCAGGTCGGCGAGCGCCCGATCGGCTGTCGAGGTACGTGTCCTGAGAGGTGTCTGCGCGACAACGAGGGCTTGGTGATGGTCGCGCGAGAGCGAGGCGAGGGCCGCCGAGCCCTTCATGCTGGTGGAGGATCGTGGAGCCGTTCAAGGCCCTGGGCGGCGATCTCGCCGCGCAGCTCGACCAGGCAGTCTCCCAGCGCGGGATCCCGGGCCACGAAGCCGGAAAGGGTGCTGGTCGGAGCCAGCCCATCGAGCAGGCCGCGCGTGATCCCGCGATGCAGAGTGCAGACGACGTCGGCGTTCTCACGGACCGCGGCGCGATAGGGACAGTTGCGCAAGCGATAGGTCAATGCCCCCGGCGGCTGCGCTTCTCGGCGCGGTTGAAACCCCAAACTGGTGAGCGTCGCATGCATCTTTGCCTCAGCCGCGGCGTCGCCATCAGGGACAAGCTCATGACCGATCTGCCGCCCGGTCGATTCCACCTTGCGCAAGCTCGATGTGCCGACTGTGATCACCCGCGCCAGCCACCCCCCGAGCTCTGCATACCCCATCGGAGGTTCTCCGGCGGGCTCCGCGTCCGGGGAGATCAGCCACAGGTCACGCGGCCGCCCGCGGGGCTGACGACCACGCTCGCGGACGACCAGGCCCGCTTCATGCAAGCGCTCGAGATGCACACGCACCCCGTTTGGATGCAGATCCAGACGCCGAGCCAGCTCGCCGGTGCCCACCGGACGGCGCAGCTCGGCGAGCAGGCCGAACAGCCGCGCCCGCGTGGGCTGGGCAAGCGCATCGTGAGTCCGCGCCGGCACATCCATAGCAACCACAGTTTTACACAGTCGGGATTGGAAAATCATTCGTCTCTTGATATTTTCCAATGTCGTTGTGAAAAAGACCTGTTTGGAGGTGCCAGTGGCCTACGTGATCGCCGAGCCGTGCATCGGGACCAAGGACAACTCGTGCGTCGAGGTGTGCCCGGTGGACTGCATTCATCCCACCCCCGATGAGCCGGGGTATGACCAGGCCGAGCAGCTCTACATCGATCCGCAGGAATGCATCGACTGCGATGCCTGCGTCGAGGCTTGCCCCGTCGACGCAATCTTCGCTGAGGACCAGGTCCCGGAGCAATGGCATCACTTCACGGCGCTCAACGCCGAGTATTTCCGCAGACGCGCAGCATGATCACCACATCGCGCATCCGCAACCGGGCGCGCTGACCGGCGATGGCGGCACGCTGGAGCGCGGAGGAGGACCGTGTCCTGCGGCGCCTGTACGTCGCCGGGTGTCCCATCCAGCACATCGCCGCCCGCGTTGGGCGCTCACCGGACGCGGTGGTCGCCCGCCGCACCAGCCTGGATGTCGCTGCCCGTCCACGCACGCGACCGTGGTCGGCTGACGAGGAGAGTCTTCTCCATGCGGCAATCAGCGCCGGCATTCCCGTCTCGGTCATCGCGGCTCGCCTTGATCGCTCTCGGGATCAACTGCGAGCCCGCAGCCGAAACCTCGTTGCCCGCCGTCCGGCGCCGCGGCCGTATCTGCCGCATGAAGACGAGGCGATCAGACAGTGCGTGCTGATCAACGGTGATCTGGGCCGACTGGCGCTCCTTTTGGCGCGCTCACCCGGGGCGGTCCGCGTTCGCGCCCAACAGTTCGGACTCCTCCAACCGCATCGGAGGGCTCGATGGGAGCAGTGGGAGGACGTGACGATCCGTGACGGCTACACGAGCGCGCTGACCTGCGCCGAGATCGCCAGCCAGCTGCAACATCGAACGCCGGGCAGCGTCGCCGCCCGGGCGCGCAAGCTCGGCCTCGCCACCTACGCCCGCCGGTGGAGCGCCGGCGATGATCAGCGCCTCGCAAAGATGTCTGCGCGAGGGGTGCCACTGGAGCAGGCGGCGCTCCAACTGGGCCGCACCCCCGAAGCAGTCCGCCGGCGCGCGGCCCGACGGGGCATCCAAGCACCGCGGCCCGCGGAACCGCCGCGCACGGCGCGTCGCTGGACTCCGCAGGAGGATCAGCTCCTCAGGCTCCACCGCGCGCTGAATCCGGCACAGCTCGCCCAGCTGCTGCATCGATCAGACCGCGCCGTCTGCCGACGGCTCTGCTCGCTCGGGCTACGCCACCAGGCGGCCCGGTCACCGCATTACACGATCAGCCGACCCCAAAGCCGGGTCACCCCCGGCGAGCAGAACATGCTCGGACGCGAACTCGCGGGTACCCCGCGGCGGCGAATCGCTGCCCTGCGCCGACTGGAGAACGTCGACGGGCGAGCGGTCGCTAGGACTGGTGTCAGACTCGGGGGTCGCGGGGAGCCGGCCGACCAGGAGTTCGTGAGCGACGAAGTGCTGCGCTGTGACTGACTACCGGGTCGCGTTGCTCTTGCATCTCGTCGGGGTGCTGCTGTTCGCCGCCGGCATCGTGCTGGCAGGCGTGGCCTTCGAGACCGGTCGCCGCCAAGAGACGCCCGCCGAGATCGCGCTGCTGCTCGGACTGACGCGCGTGGGCGTAGCTTTGGTCGGGGTCGGGAGCCTGCTGCTCGGCCTCTTCGGGCTCTGGCTCGTTCATCTCGGCGACTTCGGCTACACAGCCGGCTGGGTTGACGATTCGATCGCGCTGTACGTCGTTGCGCTCGTCCTTGGCGCCGTTGGCGGCCAGCGACCAAAGCAGGCGCGCCGCCTCGCGGCTCGGCTGCACGCAGAGCACGCCGCGGTCACCGAGCAGCTGCGCGAACTGCTCGATGACCGGCTGTCCCGGGTCGCGAACTACGGCTCGCTGCTCGCGATCGGGGCGGTCCTGGTGCTAATGGTCTTCAAGCCCTAGGCATGCCCAAGGCGGCCGTGACGACACCGACGTCGCGGCGTCGACGCGTTCAAGACCGCGCACACAGTGCGTTAGGCGTCCGCCGGGGGATGGCTGCGAAGGTAGTCCAGGACGACCGGATCGCTGGAGTCCCGTCGCTGCGCGAGTTCGCCGGTGCACTGGCACATGTCGACGATCGCGCGTCGATCTGAGATCTGGACCACCCGCCAGGTCGCGCCGAACGCCACCCAGCGTTCGAGCTCCTCAACGGTCAGCGGCGCGCTCACATCCAACCTCGCGATTTCACCCGGCACCTGACCCAACCACTCTGGCACGAGCCAAGCGAGATCGCGTCGGCTTTCGTGATCGCGTTGGTGTGGGGCGAGCAAGGTGCGATCGAGATATCGTGTCGCGATACGATCTCGTGACACGAGTGCTCGTGAAGGAGGTTGCTCATGGCGACGCGCAGACTCCGACGGCGAGCGACGACGGCGTCGGGCGATCGCTCGAGCCGGCTGGAGATGTCCGCGATGGGCAGCTGGTCAGCGTAGAGCTGGCGGAGCAGCTGGTCCTCGGCGTTTGTCCAGCGCCGGGCCAGCGCTCACCTCGAGCCCGACGTGGAGCTCAGCCCTGGGCTCATTCTCAGGCCGCCTGGTTGCGGTAGTGGGCGGCGTTCAGCCCGATGTAGCGCTGCCATTCCTCGGGCACCTGGTCCTCGGCAAAGATCGCATCGACGGGGCACGCCTCGACGCAGGCATCGCAGTCGATGCACTCCTCGGGGTCGATGTAGAGCATCTCGGCCTCGTCGTAGCCTGGCTCGTCGGGCGTGGGGTGGATGCAGTCGACCGGGCAGACCTCCACGCAGGAGTTGTCCTTGGTCCCGATGCATGGTTCGGCGATCACGTATGTCACGGCGCAAGCGTCCTCTGAGAAGTTTTACGATTCAGACTAGGAAAAGTACCAAGGACTTTGACCAGTCCCAATATGAGAAACTCTCGCTCGTGGTTTCTGGTGGGTCAAGCCGTCCGGGTGATGTGCTGAGCCAGCCGTCGCGCGCGCGACTGTTTGCTCACTTGGCGGCCCTCGACCGCCCGGCAGGGACCAACGAGCTCGCGGCCGAGCTGGGGCTTCATCCCAGCGGCGTGCGCGTTCATCTCGAGCGGTTGCGCGCCGCTGGGCTGGTCGCGCGCCAGCGCGTGCCGCAGAAGATCGGGCGGCCGCGGGACAGCTGGTCGATTGCCCCCGACGCCCTTCCCTCCGGCGAGCCACGCGATGCCTACCCTCGTCTCGCGGGCTGGTTGGCGCGCAGCATTCCGGCACGCCCGGGACGGCTTCGCGAGGTGGAGCGTGCCGGACGGGAGCTCGGACGCGAGCTTCAGCCGGCTGGCGGCGGCGGCGCGGCCGAGGAGTCGATGGGCCGGGCGCTCACCGCCCTGGGCTTCGCTCCACAGCGTCAGCCGGCAAAGGCGGGACGAGTCCTCTTCAGGCTCGGCAACTGCCCCTATCGCGAGGCGGTCCGCGAGAATCAGCCCGTCGTCTGCGCTCTGCACCGGGGGCTGACGCGCGGCCTGCTGGATCAGCTCGACTCGGCGGCGCGGCTGACGGACTTCGTCCCCGAGGACCCGGATCGGGCGGGATGCCTGATCGAGGTCGAGGGGTTCGAGCGAACGTGAAGGATCGACGTCGACAACAGCGGGCTACTTTTGCGAGGCGATCTGTGAAAAGCTGTCGGTGATGGGAAGCGAGCAGCCACCAGCCCCGAGCCGAGCATGAGGAGCTGGGACCTGAGGGCGGTCGAGCTGCGCCCCCACTCGCCGGAGATCCTCTCCAGTACCGACGATGCTCGCGCCGTCGTGCTCGAGATCCCGGCGGGCGAGAGCCTGCAGGATCACCAGGGCACGAGCGGGCGTGGGTTACCGTGATCGGCGGCGAGGTGGAGATCACCACCAGCGCCGGAGAGAACGTGGCGGGTGGAAGCGGCCTGATGGTCGAGTTCGCGCCGGGTGAGCGCCACGCCGTCCTCGCTCACACGACGGCGCGGCTGTTGCTGCTGCTCACGCCCTGGCCAGGCTCCGGGCACCCCGGACCGATGGCGCTCGAGGACAAGGCGACGGTCAGGCAACGCGCTGCCGAGCACCTGGCGAGCCCGTGACACGGTCGGTCAGACACGCTCGGTGGGTGGGCATTGGGGATGTGCCGCACCGCTCGGTCGGGAAAATTGGGAAGCCATGGCGCGGCAGAAAGAGGAGCGTGTAGATCCGTGAGCACCAGCAAGCGAACCTCGCCCGGTCACTCCGAGAGCACGAGTTCGCGGCCGCGCAGTCCGCTGCTTGAGGCCCATCGGTTCTTGCGCCGCGGGCCGATCAGTGCGGAGGGTTGGAGTCAGTTGGTGGCGAAGGATCGCGATTGGGAGCGCTCGTATCGGGGTCGCTGGCAGCACGACAAGATCGTTCGGTCTACCCATGGGGTGAATTGCACGGGGTCGTGCTCGTGGAATGTGTATGTGAAGGAGGGGATCATTACCTGGGAGTCTCAGGCGGTGGACTATCCGTCGGTGGGGCCCGACATGCCGGAGTACGAGCCGCGGGGCTGTCCTCGGGGGGCGTCGTTCTCGTGGTACACGTATTCGCCGTTGCGGTTGCGTCATCCGTATGTGCGCGGCAGTCTGTTGGAGATGTTCCGGGAGGCGCGGGCGCGGCTCGGTGATCCGGTGGACGCGTGGGCGGAGATCGTGGATGATCCCGAGCGGGCGCGGATCTACAAGCGTCAGCGTGGCAAGGGCGGGTTCGTGCGTGCGTCGTGGGATGAGGTCACGGAGCTGATCGCGGCGGCGCATGTGCACACGATCAAGCGCTATGGACCGGATCGGGTGGTGGGGTTCTCGCCGATCCCGGCGATGTCGATGGCGTCCTACGCGGCGGGGACGCGCTTTCTGTCGTTGATCGGCGGGGTGATCCTGTCGTTCTATGACTGGTATGCGGATCTGCCGCCGGCTTCGCCGCAGGTGTTCGGCGATCAGACCGATGTGCCGGAGTCGGGTGATTGGTGGAACGCGAGCTATCTGCTGGTCTGGGGGACGAACCTGCCGACGACGCGGACCCCGGACGCGCATTTCATGACCGAGGCGCGCTATCGCGGCCAGAAGGTGGTGGTCGTCTCACCGGACTACGCGGAGCACACGAAGTTCGCCGATCACTGGCTGGCGGCCCAGCCGGGTTCGGACGGTGCGCTGGCGATGGCGATGGGGCACGTGATCCTGAAGGAGTTCTACGTCGATCGTCAGGTGCCGTACTTCGAGCAATACGCGCAGCGCTTCACCGATCTGCCGCTGCTGGTGACCCTGCGCGAGCGCGACGGTGCGTATGTCCCTGACCGGTTTTTGCGCGCGTCTGACCTGGGGTCAGACGTGGAGCACGCGGAGTGGAAGCCGGTGGTGCTGGACGGGGTGACGGGCGAGCCGGCGG
>DATCFW010000314.1:0-2033 GCA_036509295.1 Solirubrobacteraceae bacterium
CGACAGGTTCGCAGACGGCCAGACCGTCGACGACGCGTGCGAGTTGTGCCCAAGCAGGTTCGACAGGAAGTAGCCGACGTTCGCCACCGACGCTCCCGCCGCGCACTTGCCGATCGCGGGCGTCCGGGCCAGCTGGTCGCACGCGACGACCCCGAACGAGTTCCGCAGCGGAGCTTGGGATGGGTTCTGGTGGACCAGCGTCACACTGCGCACTCCGGGCGTCGTGCGAAGCTCGGTCAGCACCTGGCCTGGGACGGAAGGAACCTGCGCGGAAGCAGGACAGTTCGTCGCCGAAAAGCTGCAGAACGGTTCGGCGAGGGTGTCTTTCCCCGTGCTGCCTCCGCTGGAGCCGCTGTCGGCGGCGATCGAGCTAAGCGCCCCGATCACGGCGCTCCCAATGAAGAGGGCGATCACGAGCCCACTGATGAACCGGAAGGCCGCCTTGGGATTGTCGAGGAGCCGGCGGCCAGCGATAAGGGTAGAAGGACGGCTTGCCCGGTTGGCCATGAGCCGCGCACCGGCGGTCGTGAACCACGGTCCGGCGAGAACCAGTCCCACGATAAGGAGCACGAAGCCCGCGAGTAGCTCGAGAAGCTGGCCGCCGATGGCGTCCGGCTTGCCAGCGGCGTCGAAGTACGCGAGCACCGCGATGCCGGCGAGTAGCGGGATGATCCGTGCGATCCGCGGCGGGCGGGACGACACTCGCCGCTTCACGCCGAGCGGCGATATCCGGACCCTGCGCAGCGCGAGGCGTGCGGACACGACCGCGGCGACCGGGACGCCGATCACGGCGAGCATGATGTCGATCGAGTGCAGCGAGAGGTCGCCTTCGGCGAGGGGCGCCCCGGTGAACGGCACGTGGTAGAGCAGCGGCCGGAAGACGAAGAAGAGTGCGAAGCCGACTGCGACCCCCGCGACCGCCGCGACCACTGCCTCCACGGCGGAGACCACAGAAATCTGACGCGGCGTGGCGCCGACGAGCCGCATCGCGGCGAAGCGCTCCTCGCGCCGCGCGGCCGACAGCCGGCTCGCGGTCGCGATCAGGATCAGCACTGGCAGCACGAGCGCGACGGCTCCGCCGGCCAGGATGAACTGCAGAACGGGCCCGCTCCCGACGGTGCTCTGGCAGGCGTAGCAGCTGGCCGGCGTGCGCTGGATCGCTCCGACCTCGACCGCACCAGGTGCCTGCGAGAGCTGGCGCACGGTGTGGCCGATGACGATGATCAGCGAGTTCGGGGACGGCAGCGCTGCTGCGCCGATGGTACCGATCTGCCGGCCCGGAAACCGGTCGCGCAGCTCATTCGCCGGTTCGGACCGAAGAAGGGCCGTGAGGGCGGGCGAGGCGAAGTAGTCACCCGGTCCTGGCAGGTGGCGAAGCCCTGGCGGGACCGGAGCGTCCCGCCCGGCGGCGGCCACGTCGATCCGGTCGATCGCCTGGTTGCCGAACTGGTCGGTGCCCGACAGCCACCACAGCCGGCCGGATGTCGAGGTCGGTCGTGACGCCTGCGCCGCAGTGTCGAGCCACGCACCACGGTCGGTCTGGGCATGCAGCCCGTTGGCACCGGCCAGCGCAGCCAGCAGCAGGCCGACGCCGAGGGCGACGGCTGCCGCGGTGACGAGGACGCGTAGCGCGGCTTCACGTCCACTTCCGAGCGTCAGGCGCAGGCCGAGGCGGATCATCCGGCCACCGTCGCGGTGGTGGTCACTCGTCCGTCGCGCACGATGACCTCGCGGTCGGCGTAGGCGGCGACGCGGGGTTCGTGCGTGACCAGGACGACAGTGGTCCCTTCCTCGCGCGCCGCACCAGTCATCAAGCCCATCACGAGCTCGCCGGTGAGCGAGTCGAGCGAGCCGGTTGGCTCGTCCGCAAACAGCACGTCCGGATGGGCGACGAGACCGCGCGCCAGCGCGACGCGCTGTGCCTGCCCGCCGGACATCTCGCCAGCGCGGTGACGTTCCAAGCCATCGAGTTCGAGCCGTTCGAACCAGGCCCGCGCGCCGCGCAAGGCCTCCTTGCGGTGGGTTCCGCCGAG
>DATCFW010000315.1:0-5891 GCA_036509295.1 Solirubrobacteraceae bacterium
CTGATCAACACATGGCACGCGCCCCCCGTCTCGGCGTGCTCGGCTGGCCGGTGGCCCACAGCCGCTCGCCGGCGATCCACAACGCCGCCCTCGCCGCCGCCGGCCTGGGCGACTGGCGCTATCAGCTGCTGCCGGCGCCACCGGAGCTGTTCGCGGAGATCGTCGCGGCGTTGCCCGGGGCCGGCTTCATCGGAGCCAACGTCACGATCCCGCACAAGCGCGCCGCCCTGGCGCTGGCCACCGACGCCACCGAGCGCGCTCGGGCGATCGGCGCCGCCAACACGCTCACGTTCGTCGCCGGGAGCGTCATCGCCGCCGACAACACCGATGCGCCGGCGCTCATCGCGGCCCTGCCGTTCGCGCCGGCCGGGCGGACCGCGCTGGTGCTCGGGGCCGGCGGCAGCGCGCGCGCCGCCGTGTGGGCGCTGCTGGACGCCGGCGCCGCCGAGGTGCGCGTGTGGAACCGGACCCCGGACACCGCCCGCGAGCTGTGCGCCGAGTTGGGGGCGACGCCGGCCGTCCGTGCCGACCCGGCCGATCTGCTCGTCAACTGCACCTCGGTCGGGCTCGATGGCTCCGATCCGTTTGACCGGTTGCCGCTGGCCGCCGCCGACCTGACCGCCTACGGCTGCGTCGCGGATCTCGTCTACACCGCGGGCGGGGCGGGTGAGAACCGATTCCTCGCCGCGGCCCGCGCCCGGGGGGTTCCGGTGGTGGACGGGCTGACGCTGCTCATCGGCCAGGGGGCGCTCAGCTTCGAGCGGTTCACCGGTGCGCCCGCGTCGATCGATGCGATGCGCGCCGCCGTGGCCTCAGACTGAGCCCACCCATTCCTGCAGCGGTGGTAGGGCTGGCCGTACCCCGCATGACTCCGGCTGCCCGGCTGTTCACGACGGTGGGCGAGGTTCAGGCTGTCGTTCATGTTCAAGCATGCGACCCGGCGAGGCATCCCCACCGACCGAAACGAGGCTGGTGACGGCGGGCCGCCGCCGGCGGCTCGCGCCGTTGACCTGACGAAGTTTTATGGAAAGGGCGACACCGCCGTCCGGGCGCTCGACGGCGTGACCGTCACGTTCGAGCGTGGGCGGTTCACCGCCGTTATGGGGCCGTCCGGGTCGGGGAAGTCGACGCTCATGCACTGCATGGCGGGGCTCGATGTCCCGACCTCGGGCCGCACCTTCGTCGGCGATCACGAGCTGGGGTTGCTCGACGATGCCGGCCTGACCGAGATGCGCCGGGACCGGATCGGCTTCGTGTTCCAGTCATTCAACCTCGTCCCGACGCTGACCGCGGGCGAGAACATCACGCTTCCCGTCGACCTCGCCGGGGCCGACATCGACCGAGAGTGGTTCGGCCAGCTCGTGCAGGCGCTCGGCATCGCCGATCGGCTGCGCCACCGTCCGGCCGAGCTCTCCGGCGGTCAGCAGCAGCGGACCGCCTGCGCCCGGGCGCTGATCCGGCGGCCGGACCTGATCTTCGCCGATGAGCCCACCGGCAATCTCGATTCCAACGCGTCCGCCGAGGTTCTGAGCTTCCTGCGCGGATCCGTGACCGACCATGGCCAGTCGATCGTGATGGTCACCCATGACCCGCAGGCGGCGGCCTACGCCGACCGGGTCGTATTCCTGTCCGACGGCCAGGTGGTGGGAGACCTGCCCGCACCGACGGTCGACTCGGTGCTCGGGCAGATGAAGCTGCTGGGTAGCTGACATGTGGCGCGTCGCGCTCAAGGGCCTGCTCGCCCGCAAGCTTCGCTTGGTGCTCACCGCGCTGGCGATCGTGTTGGGAGTGACGTTCGTCACCGGGACGCTCGTCCTTGGCGACACCCTCAACCGCACCTTCAACACGCTGATCGGGACCGCCTATCAGCACGTCAGCTTCGAGATCCGCGGCCAGGCGGCCTTCGGCAACACCGCTGCCGCCGTCGACGGCACGGCCGACCGCAAGCAGATCCCGCAGTCGATCGCCGCGGCGGTGCGCCGCCTACCGGAGGTCGCGTACGTGGACGGGTCGGTCAGCGGCTACGCCCAGTTCATGGCGCGCGACGGGAACGCGATCGGGAACGGTGGCAGCTCGGCTTTGGGGTTCTCGTTTGATCCCAACCGACAACTGTCCCCGTACCGGCTGGTCGGCGGCCGGGCGCCCACCACGGCTGATGGCGTGGTGATGGACCGGGCGACGGCGACCAAGGACCATTTCGCCGTCGGCGACCGGGTGCTGATGAACCTGCCGGACCGGCCGCGGACATTCACGATCACCGGAATCGTGACCTTTGGCGCTGACGACAACCTGGCCGGCGTCACGCTGGCCGGCTTTGACCTGGCGACGGCACAGAGTCTGTTCCACGCCCGCGGGCGCTACGACACCATCAACGTCCTGGCCACCCCGGGGGCAGACAACGTCAAGCTGCAAGCGGCGATTGCCAAGCTCATGCCGCGGGGCGTGGAGGTCGTCAGCGGCCAAATCGTCGCCGACGAACTGTCGAGCGCGGTCGACAACGAGCTGTCGTTCATCTCGACCGCACTGTTGATCTTCGCGTTCATCGCGCTGTTCGTCGGCGCGTTCACGATCTTCAACACGTTCTCGATCACCGTTGGTCAGCGAACCCGGGAGCTGGCCCTGCTGCGCGTTGTCGGAGCGAGCCGGCAGCAGGTGTTCCGCTCCGTGCTCGGCGAAGCCGCGATGACCGGAGTGATCGCCTCGCTGATCGGCCTCGGACTCGGGGTGGCGGCCGCCGTCGGCCTCACGGCGCTGCTGAAGGCGTTCGGCATCACGTTGCCGTCAGCGCCGCTGGTGTTCGAGGCGCGCACACCGATCGTCGCGATCGCCGTCGGGGTCGGGGTGACCGTGCTCTCGGCGATCCTCCCCGCCCGGCGCGCCGTCCGGATCCCGGCGGTTGCGGCCCTCGTGGACCACAGCGAAGATCAGACGCAGTCACGGCCAGGCCGGCGGGTGATCGGCGGCAGCGTCGTCGCCATCGCGGGCGTCATCGCTCTTCTCGCAGGGCTGATTGGCCCGGTGCTCGCACTCGTGGGTCTCGGCGCGCTGGCCGTGTTCGTCGGCGTCGGCATGCTGGTACCGCTCGTGGCGCGGCCGCTGTCGGGCGCCCTGGGGCGCCCGCTCGCCGCCGCGCTGGGCATGCCGGGACGGCTGGGACGAGAGAACTCGATGCGCAACCCGCGCCGCACCGCCCAGACCGCGGCGGCCCTGATGATGGGACTGGCGCTGGTGTCAACGATCGCCGTCCTCGGAGCCTCGCTGAGCAAGTCCGCGGCCAATAGCGTGGACAGCGCGATCAACGCCGACTACCTCATCACCGGCTCCGGTGGATTCAGCAGATCGGCGCCCGCCGCCGTCTCCCGCCTGCCCGGGGTCACGACGACGACGACCGTATACCAGGGGCAGTTCGAGTTCCGGGGCTCACTTTCCACCCTCGTGGCCGCGTCTCCCGTCCATCTGTCACAGACGGTCAACCTGCACATCACCGCCGGCAGCGGAGCCCCTGCCATGGCCGCCGGCCGGCTGCTGATCGACACCACGACAGCGGATGCCGACGGCCTCTCGGTGGGATCGGTGGTGCCGGTCACGTTCGCCCAGACCGGGAGGGCGACGATGCGGATCGGCGGGGTCTTCACACCGAACCCGCTGCTGGGCAGCTTCGTCGTCGGCGACGGCATCTTCCTGTCCCATTTCAACAGTCCGCTCCCGGTCGCGGTCCTGATCCGGACGGCTCCCGGCGCCACCGGTCTGGGCCGGGCCCTGAACCGCGTGCTCGGACCGTACGCAAACGTCGGGTTCAAAACACGCGCGCAGTTCGAACAGGCCCAGCAGGCCAGCGTCAACCAGCTGCTCGGGCTGATCTACGTCCTGCTCGCCCTGGCCGTCATCATCGCCCTCATCGGGATCGTCAACACCCTCATGCTGTCGGTGTTCGAGCGCACGCGTGAGATCGGCCTGCTCCGGGCGGTGGGGATGAAGCGCCGGCAGGTCCGCGCGATGATCCGGTCAGAAGCCGTCATCATCGCGCTGTTCGGCGCCGTCGTCGGAATCATCGTCGGCACCGGGCTGGGCATCGCATTGGCGGCATCACTTCGCAACCACGGCGTCACCGAGATCGCCATCCCCATCCCGAGTCTCGTCGGGTTCCTGGTCCTGTCGGCGCTCCTCGGCCTCGGCGCTGCCAGCTGGCCGGGCCGCCGAGCTGCGAAACTCGACGTGCTGGCCGCGATCGCGGCCGAGTGACTCGAGGCGGCGAAGAGTGACGCCACACGCATCCTCTGCGTTGAAGGTGAAGCTGTGGGTGGTGGCCGGTGCCGGCGCGCTGGCGTGCATCGGCGCGGTTCACCTGGCGGCGCGTCCGCCACCGAACCGCCCGACTCAGGCCGACGCGGTGGTGACGCTGCTCGTCGGCGTCTCGCTGCTCGGCTGCGGGCTCGCGTCCTGGCGGGCCCGGCCGGAGAACCGGCTCGGCCCGGTCATGGTGTGGACCGCCTTCGGCTGGTTCGCCGCTCAGCTGATCGAGACCTCGGCGCCGTGGGCCTACACGGTCGGATCCGCCGTCCAATCGCTGTGGGAGGTGGGCTTCATCTACCTGTTGCTGTCGTTCCCGTCCGGGCGGTTGCCGGGCCGCCTGGACCGTGGACTGGTGCTGGCCACCGTCGCCCTCTCGCTCGGCCTGGAGTTGCTGGCGATGCTGTATGGCACCGGAGCGGGGCTGCGCTGCCCCGGCTGTCCCGCCAACCTGCTCCAGGTGTTCTCCGACAACGGGCTCGCCCACGGCCTGCTGTCCCTCGAGCGCCTGCTCGGTGGCGTCGTGATCGTGACGACGATCGTGGTGCTCCTGCGGCGCTGCCTGCGAGCCAGCCCGGTGCAGCGGCGGGCGGTCGCGCCGGTCGCGGCGGCCGGATGCTTGACGCTCGCCGCGCTCGGCTGGACGGTCGTCGAGGACCTGCTCGGCGATCCGCTCGGCGACGGGCCGGCCCGCGTGTACTTCCTGATCGTCGCGACGGTGCCGATCGCGGTGCTGTTCGTCTTCCTGCAGCGGCGGTTGGCGCGCGGCATGATCGCCGGACTCGTCGTCGAGCTGGGCGGGGCCGGCGCCGCCACCGACCTGCGCGACGCCCTCGCCCGCACGCTCGGCGACCCGTCGCTCGAGCTCGCCTTCTGGTTCCCGCCGGAGCGGTGCTACGTCGACGGCGGCGGCGCGCCGGTCGCCCTCCCGGACGACGATGGCCCGCGGGGCGCGACGTTCGTCGAGCGAGACGGGCAGCCGATCGCGGTCCTGCTGCACGATCCCGTGCTCGAGCACAACGCCGAGCTCGTCCGGTCGGTGTGCGCAGCGGCGAGCCTGGCGCTCGAGAACGAGCGCCTCCAGGCCGAGTTGCGCGCCCGGCTCGTCGAGCTGCAGGCGTCGCGCGCCCGGCTGGTCGGAGCGACCGACGCTGAGCGCCGACGGATCGAGCGCGACCTTCACGACGGTACCCAGCAGCGGCTCGTCTCGATCGCCATGTCGCTCGGGCTGCTCGAATCCAAGCTGCCGGCGCGGGCGGCGGAGGCGCAGCCGCTGGTGCGCGAAACGCGCGCGGCGCTGGCGGTGGCGCTCGAGGAGCTGCGCGAGCTGACCCACGGCATCAATCCGCCGCTGCTCACCGAGCGTGGGCTCGCCGCCGCGCTGGACGAGCTCTGCCGCCGCGCCGCACTCCCGACGCATCTGCAACTGGCGCTGGACCGTCGCCTGCCCGATCAGATCGAGAGCGCCGCCTATTTCACGGTCAGCGAAGCACTGACGAACGCCGCCAAGCATTCCCATGCCAGCGAGGTGCGGGTCGCCGCGTCCTGTGACCGCCGCCGCCTGCACCTCGAGATCGCCGACGACGGCATCGGCGGCGCCG
>DATCFW010000316.1:0-7581 GCA_036509295.1 Solirubrobacteraceae bacterium
GGTCGGGGTGGTGCTGGTCGGGGTGGTGCTGGTCGGGGTGGTGCTGGTGGGCGTCGTGGGGGTGGTGCTCGTCGGGGTGCTCGTCGTCGGGGCGGTGCTCGTCGGCGCGGTGCTCGTCGGCGCGGTGGTGGTCGGCGTCGATGTCGTCGCGGCAGCCAGTGGCTGCGCCGCGGTCAGAATGACGACGGTCGGGGCCGGGGGTGACGGCAGCACGGTCGGGTCCGTCTGGGTCTGTGTCCGGCCGGCGGCCGGCGGCTTGGGCTTGTGGGCGGCGGCGTCAGTGGGCGTCGTGGCCGCGGTCGGGTTCGTCTTGGTGGTGCTGGCCGGCGTCGCGGGCTTGGACGGCTTGACCTTGACGGCCTTGTGCATCACCGGAGCGACCGACGAGGACCGTGGCTCGGCAGTGGACGCGGCGACGGGTGCCACCGGAGCTCGCGGCGGCGCCGCGGTCGCCGCCGGCAATTGCGCCACCTGGGCAACGTGCAGATGGTGGTGTCCGGTGTGATTGGCCTCGACGGCGCCCGCGGTGACGAGGGCGGCGGCGGCCAAGCCGGCCGCGGCCTTGCCGGCGATCGCGCCGATGCCCGCTGAGATGAAGCCGCTGGACCCGGCGATCGCGCCGCCGCCGGCCAGCGCGGTGGTGCCGGCGCCCACGGCTCCGGCCCCGGCGGCTCCCGCCCCCGCGGCGCCGGCGCCCGCGGACCCGGCCGCGGCGGTGGCGCCCGTGCCGGCGCCTGCGGAGTGACCGAGGTGCAGGAACACCAGCTTGTGCAGCGCCGCGACCGGCCCGATGGGCAGCAGCGCGGCGAGCGCCTTGTTGGTCGCCTTGAGCTGGGACCGGAACTCGGAGCAGCGCTTGCAGCTGCGCAGATGCCGGCGCACGAGCGGTCCGGGGCGGCGCTGGAGACCCTCGGCGATCTCCGCCAGCTCGATCCGGACGTCGTCACATGACAGGAGCCGGGCCTCGCCGGCCTCCGCCAGAGAAACCCGCGCGCGAACTAAGAGCGACTTGACGCTCGGGACCGTCGTTTCCATCGCCTCGGCGATCTGCTCGTAGGACAGCGCGTCCATTTCGCGCAGGACGAGCGCCGTCTTCTGGGTCTCGGGCAGCTCGTGGATGTCGCCGACGAGCAACCGGAACTCTTCGCGCTCGTGGACCTTGTCAGCGGTGCTGGCGCCGTGCTCGGCCAGGTGATGGTCCATCGAGTCGACGCCGATGGCCTGAATCCGCCGCAGGTGATTGAGGCTGCGATTGCGAGCGATGCGGTACAGCCAGGGACGCACGTTGATCGCCCGGTCATCGGCCAGGATCGCGTTGAACGCGGCCGTCAGGACCTCCTGCAGGACATCCTCGGCGTCCTCGCGCGAACCGAGCAGATGGCGGCAGAACGCCATCAGCCGCGACTCGTAGCGCGCCGCCAGAACATCGAACGCCGCGGTGTTGCCCCGGCGCAGAAACGCGATCAGCCGCTCGTCGGACTGAAGCCGGAGCAGCGGAGTGCGCCCGTGCAGGCCGATGCCCCCCGAATATGTGAGCGCTGAGACTTCCATCGCGGCGTGGCTAGCGCAGACTCCTCTTTCGCGGAGACTCCTCTTTCAGGCAGGTTGACACGCTAGCAGCGCATAAGTTGCGGTTTTTCGGGGAAGGATCTCGGCGCGCAGCACGGAGCTGACGGATGCGGCTGACGGACCGAGGAGGAGGCAATGGACGCGAGCAGGTACCCGGGGAGGGACTCGAACCCTCACGCCACGAAGGCAGTCGCTCTTAAGGCAACCGTGTCTGACCAATTCCACCACCCGGGCGAGGCCTGGGACGCTAGTGGGTCTCGGCGGAACATTCCAGGCGAGGCCCGCGCGACAACGGCCGCCGGATCCGAAATGCTGCGCGACGGTTCCGAATTGACAGTGGATTGATGCGATTGCTAGGTTCGGAAAAACAGTGCGCTGGCCCAGACGACCCGGCATCAGCGTGGGAGAGGGATCAATTGGATAGGTCGCGGCGGTGCGGAACTCGACTGTGATCGGCCGGGTCGCTGCGGTGGCCGCGGTGACCGTCGCCCTGGTCGCGGTGGCCATCATCGTGCTCTCCGGTGGCAGCAGCTACCAGGTTCGCGCGGTGTTCCAGAACGCCAGCCAGATCGTCTCCGGCGACCTGGTGGAGGTGTCCGGGCTCGAGGTCGGGACGGTGTCCAAGCTCGCGCTGACCCCCAGCGGGCAGGCGGAGCTGACGCTCAACATCACCAACCCCACCTACGAGCCGCTGCGCGCGGGGACCCAGGCGACGATCCGAGAGGTCTCGCTGACCGGCATCGCCAGCCGCTATGTCGATCTGCGCCCGGCCTCGGCGCCCAATTCGGTGATCGCTCGCAATGGCGTCATCCCGACCGCGAACACGACGAGCGAGGTCGACCTCGACGAGATCTTCAACACGCTCAACGGCCCGACCCTCAAGGGTCTTCAGGACGTCTTCCAGGGGTCGGCATCCCAGTACAAGGGGGCGGGCAAGAAGGCGCAGGTGGCCTTCCAGTACCTCAACCCGGCGGTGGCGGCAAGCAGCACGCTGTTCCGCGAGATCAACCGCAACACCGGCAAGTTCACCAACTTCATCGTCAAGACGGGCAACCTCGTCTCCGACGTCGCGACTCGCAGCTCGGATCTCAGCGGTCTCGTCTCCCACCTGGCCACCACCACCTCGGCGCTGGCGGCCCGACGGACCGACCTCGCCGCATCGCTGCAGCGGCTGCCGGGCTTCATGCGGCTGGCGAACACGACGTTCGTCAATCTGCGCTCCTCGCTGAACAGCCTCAAGCCGCTCGTCGATGACTCCAAGCCGGTCGCCCCCAAGCTGGAGAAGCTGCTCATCCAGCTCCGTCCGCTCGCCCGCAACTCGGTCCCGACGCTCAACGACCTGTCGAACATCATCAGCCGGCCGGGCCCGGCCAACGACCTGATCGAGCTGACCAAGCTCGGCGTCCCGCTCGCCGCCGCCACCGTCAAGAACATCAACGCTGACGGGAAGGTCCGCGCCGGCGCGTTCCCCGAATCGACGACGGCGCTCAACGAGTCGACGCCGGAGCTGGCGACGGCACGCCCCTACGCGGTCGATCTCACCGGCTGGTTCGAGGGCTACACCCACCCGGGCACGATCGATGCCAACGGCGGCGCCAGCCGGATCGCGCCGGTCGTCGGGATCGGCTCGATCGAGAACGGCGCGCTCAACATCCTCCCGTCATTCACGACGCCCGCCTGCCGCGTGCTCAACGCGTTCGGCAACAGCATCCCCGGGCTCGGCGCGGTCACCGGCGTCACCCAGAGCGTCTGCAGCGTCGCCGGCGCCGCCAGCCCGAGCACCGGCTCGTCGAGCTCGCAGGGCCTGCTCGTCACCGGCCAGGGCGATCGGTGCCCCGGGTCGATGGAGCGCGGCGCCCTCTACTACCCGGAGAGCGGCTTCCCCTGCAATCCGTCTGAGGTGCCCACGGGCAAATGAAACGCATCGTGCTCAGCGGAGCGATCTTGATCGCCGTCGCCGCCTTCGTGTTCGTGGCCACGGGCGCATCAAAGGGCAGCGCGGCCGGCATCTACCGGATCGAGTTCCAGAATGCGTTCGGACTGGTCACCGGTGCCGATTTCAAGGTCGCCGGCGTGCCCGCCGGCTCGATCGCGGCGATCACCCTCGACCAGAAGTCGCTCAACGCGATCGTCACGGTCAACGTCACGCGGTCGGGCTTCGGTCAATTCCACTCCGACGCGACCTGCGCGTCGCGCCCGGAGTCGCTGATCGGCGAGTACTTCGTGGATTGCAATCCGGGGAGCTCGGGCCGGGTGCTCAAGCCGGGCTCGACCATCCCCGTCTCGCACACGACCTCGACGATCCCCGCCGACCTGCTGGCCAACGTGATGCGCCTGCCCTATCGCGAGCGCTTCTCGCTGATCGTCAACGAGCTCGGCGCCGCCGCGGCCGCCCGCTCCGGAGATCTCCAGGCGGCCCTGCAACGCGCCGTTCCCGCCCTCACCGAGACCGACAGCCTGCTCAAGCTGCTCGCCAACGACTCCGGGACGCTGCAATCGCTCACCAAGGATTCCGACACCGTGATCACCGCGTTGGCCAACAACAGCACCAACGTCGAGCGGTTCATCTCCGAGGCCGGCCGCACCGCCACCGCCACGGCCACCCAGCAGGCAAACCTCCGCACGACGCTGGCGCGTCTGCCGGGCCTGCTCGAGCAGCTCCGGCCGACCCTCGGGCAGCTCGACACGACGGTCACCACCAACACGCCGGTCCTGCAGCACCTCAATCAGGCGTCGGGCCAGCTCCATCGCCTGTTCGCCGACCTGCCGGGCTTCTCGCGCTCGGCCCGGCCGGCGATCAAGTCGCTGGGGCAGGCGTCGGTGACCGGCAAGACGGCGGTGACCGCGGCGGCGCCGACCGTCGCCGATCTCAACAACTTCGCCAAGCCGACTCCGGAACTGGCCGGGAACCTCTCAATCGTGCTCCATGACCTCGATAACCAGAGCCGCGCCGTGGAGCCCGATCCGCGCAGCCCCGGCGGCAAGGGCTTCACCGGACTGCAGGCTCTGCTCGGGTACGTGTTCAACCAGACCCTGGCGATCAACACCTTCGGGCCCGAGGGCCACGTGCTCGCCGTCGACGCATTCTTCTCCCCGATGTGCTCGCCGTACGCCACGCCGGCGACGATCGCGCTCGCGCTCAAGCAGTACGGACCGGCCTACCGGAGCTGCTACTCGTGGCTCGGTCCCAACCAGCCCGGCGTCAACGAGACCGATCCGTCGAATCCGAATGCCGCCGTGCCGGATCCGGGCGGAGCGCCTCCGGGCCAGACGGGACCGCAGACCGCCGCCCGTCGCCTGACGTCGGGAATGGTCCAGGGCGCCGAGAGCAGCGCCGCCCACGCCAAGCACGCCAATGCCACCACCCCCACGCCGAGCCCGAGTGCCGCCGACAACCCGCAGACGAGCACTACCTCGACCACGACGAGCAGCACGACCCCCACGGCGACCACCCCGACCATTGGTGGCTCCGGCTCCCCGATCAACGTGCCGCAGAACGCCGGCCAGGTCCTGGCCGGGACCGTCGGCCGCGCCGGTGTCGGGAGCAACAGCGGCGCCTCCAGCTCGTCGGCGTCCTCGACCTCCAGCGCCGGCTCGGCCAGCTCGGCGCAGCAGCTCCTCAACTACCTCCTGGCGCCATGAGCACCTCGAAGCGATCCAGCCGCCAGGCCAAGCCCCCGTCCGCCCTCGCCAATCCGGTGCTCGTCGGTGCGATGACGGTGCTGGTGGTGATGGTGGCGGTGTTTCTGGCCTATAACGCGAACAACGGTCTGCCGTTCGTGCCGACCAAGGAGCTGAAGGTCGACGTGGCGAGCGGCTCGGACCTGGTGGTGGGCAATGAGGTGCGTGAGGGTGGGTTCCTGGTCGGGGTGGTGCAGTCGATGCGGCCAATCACGTTGCCCAGCGGGCAGGTAGCGGGCGAGTTGACGCTCCAGCTCAATCAGGCGTATGGGAAGGTGCCGGTTGATTCCACCGCGGAGATCCGTCCGTTGTCGCTGCTGGGCCTGAAGTACGTCGATCTCCACGTCGGGGGCGCGCGTCGGGTGTTCCAGGACGGCGGGACGCTGCCGATCCGCCAGACGAGCGTGCCGGTGCAGTTCGAGGACATCTTTCAGGCGTTTGACGCCAAGACCCGCAAGGCGGTCGATGAGAACCTGGTCGGGTTCGGGGACACGCTCGCGGGGCGCGGGTCCGCGCTCAATGACACGATCGCGAGCCTCCCGCGGCTGCTGGGATATCTCAAGCCGGTGACGCAGTATCTCGCGGCGCCGAACACCGAGTTGACCAGGCTGTTCTCCAGTCTGGAGGGGGTGATGGGGACGATCGCGCCGGTCGCTCAGACGAACGCCCGGTTGTTCACCGATATGGCGACGACGTTCGCGGCGATCTCCAAGAGTCCGAGTGATCTGGAGCAGACGATCGCGCGGTCCCCGTCGACGGAGCAGGTGAGCACGGAGTCGCTGAAGGTCCAGCGGCCGTTCCTGGTCGATCTCAACACGTTGGGCAGCCAGCTCGCGCCGGCGACGCTGGAGCTCAAGCGGGCGTTGCCGATTGTCAATCCGGCGGTCGAGGCGGGGACGCGAACCTTGATTCGCACGCCGGTGCTCAACGCGAATTTGCAGCAGGTGATGGTGGCGTTGCAGAACCTGTCGCAGGCGCCGGGGACCAATGTCGCCGTCAATGCGTTGACGAACACGGTGCAGACGCTGGGTCCGATCGTGAAGTACCTCGGGCCGTATCAGACGGTGTGCGACGACTGGAATTACTTCTGGACGTATCTGTCTGAGCACATTTCGGAGTCGACGAGCTTCGGTTTCGCGCAGCGCGTCCTGCTCAACCAGGCCAACCCCACCCAGCCCAACAACGTCGGGCAGGCCGGTGCGACGGCCCCGGTGAACGGCGGCGGCAGCACCTCGCTGACCACCGGCGGCAATGAGTACCTGCACTCCCAGGTGTACGGCGCCGCGGTGGACAACCAGGGCAACGCCGATTGCGAGACTGGCCAGCGCGGCTACCCGCTCAAGCTCAACCATCTCGATCCCCAGGGCCGCGACCTGGGCACTGACGCCCACACCCCCGGTGATCAGGGCGCGACCTTCGCCGGCCGCACCCATGTCCCCGCCGGCGAGACGTTCAGCCGCAACCCCACCACCGGCCCGCAGCTCACCTCGATCCCGAGCAACCCATGAGACTGAGGCTGAGACGCCAGCGCAAGCGCCGCTCCGGACTGAACATGTTCACGGCCGGCCTGATCGGGGTCGTCGTGGTGGTCGCGGTGTCCTACGGCGCGTACACGAAGTTCGCCAACCCGTTCGCCACCAAGTACACGGTTCACGCCACGTTCTCCAACGCCAACGGGCTCGAGCCCGGCTCGCTGGTGCGGATCGCCGGCGTCAATGTCGGGACGGTCAGCGGCATCAGCTCCGAGCCCGGCTGCACGTCGTCGGCCAACGGCAAGAGCGCCTGCCAGGCGGCGGACGTGACGATGACGATCACCAACCAGGGCCTACCGATCCACGAGGACGCGACCTTTGCGATCCGCCCCCGGATCTTCCTGGAGGGCAACTTCTTCGTTGACGTCTCGCCCGGAACGCCGGACGCGCCGGTCGCGGGGAGCGGGCACACGTTCCCGGTCCAGCAGGGCGTAGAGCCGGTCCAGTTCGATCAGGTTCTCACCGGCCTGCAGCGGAGCACCCGCCAGAACCTGCAGACGCTGCTCGAGCAGTACGGCAAGGCGGTCAAGATCGGCGGCCCGTCGTACAACCAGTCGATCCAGTACTGGCTGCCGGCGTACGAGTACAGCTCGGTCGTCGCCCACGACGCGCTCGGCATCCAGCCGCACGACCTCTCCAACTACATCGCCGCCCAAGGCCCCGTCGCCGGCGCGATCGATGCGCATCCCCAGCGGCTGGAGAGCCTCATCACCGATTTCAACACCACCGCCAACGCCTTCGCGCGGGTCAACACGGCGCTCGAGAACACGGTGGTCCAGTTGCCGCGGGCGCTGTCGGC
>DATCFW010000317.1:0-2894 GCA_036509295.1 Solirubrobacteraceae bacterium
CCCGTCGACGGCGTCACCGGCCAAGCGCTCGCCTACCGCGAGCTGCTGCGCGGCTGGGGATGGGGCGGCGACACCTACGCGCCGGTCATCGCCGCCGGGATGCCCTCCGGCGCCGTGCGCCCGCTGCATCAGCTGCGGTGCGACCGGGCCGACGTCGTGGTGGTCCACTACTCGGGCTACACGCCGGGCCTCGAGGACGTCGTCGCGCGCGCACCGCGCACCCTGCTGGTGTCCCACAACGTCACGCCCCCGCGGTACTTCTGGGCCAGCGACCCGGCTGAGGCGGTGCGCTGCCAGCTCGGCCGCGCCCACCGTTCTGTTCGTCGGGCGCCTGGTGCCGCACAAGCGCCAGGATCTGGTCATCCGGGCGTTCGCACGCTTTCGCCGCGCGCGGCCCGGCGCCCGGCTCGTGCTCGTCGGAACCCCGCTGTCCCCCGACTTCGCCGCCGGGCTGCGGGCGCTCGCCGACCGGCTCGCTCCCGGCGGGGTGACGTTTCGCAGCGGATTGGCGCCGGGGGAGCTGTGGGAGCACTACCGCGCGGCGACGGCGTTCCTGTGCCTGTCCGAGCACGAGGGCTTCTGCATCCCGCTGCTGGAGGCGTTTCACTTCGGGCTGCCGATCATCGCGCGCGCCGCCGGGGCGGTCGGCGAGGTGGTCGGCGACGCCGGTGTCCTGATCGACGATGGCGACGGCGCGGCGGTCATCGGGGAGCTGCTGCGGATCGTCACCGACGACGGCCAGCTGCGCGGCGAGCTGGCCGCTCGGGGTGAGCGCCGGCTGGAGGACTACGCCTATGAGCGGACGGCGGCGCGTCTGCGGTCCGCGATCGATGCGCTGGCTGCGTCATGATCGCGTGATGAGCACGCGCCTCAAGGAGATCCTCGGACGGCTGGGCCTCAACCGGTCGATGGTCGTGCGCCGGCTGGTCCGGCTCGGCCACCCGCGGCTGCGGGAGCTGCGCGCCGAGGCGGTGAACGGCCGCGGCCCGCGGGCACTAGCGCTGCGGGTGTTCGTGCGCTGGCTGGAGAACGGAGTCTTGCGGGTGCCGCAGGGGTACGCCGGCGGGCTGGCGTTCGACATGCGCTGGCTGCCGATCTCGCACGCCCACGTCGGGTCGATCGCCGGCGGCAACCTGGAGAGCGCGGTGCAGGAGGCGATGGTCCGGCACCTCGGGCGCGGCGACGTGTTCTATGACATCGGAGCCAACCTCGGGTTCTTCTCACTGCTGGCCGCCCACCTGGCGGGACTCGATGAGGGCCGGGTGTACGCGTTTGAGGCGGCGCCCGACAACGCCGAGGCGATCCGCGTCAACGCGGCGCTCAACCGAATCGCCAACGTCGACGTCCGGGCGGTGGCGGTGGCCGATCGCGCCCGGCGCGGGCGGCTCCAGGTGGTCGACGACCAGAGCTGGTCAAAGCTCGTGGACTACGGCGATCACCCGTTCACCGAGCGGGTGATCGACGTCGAGCTGGTGGCGATCGATGACCTCATCGCCGGCGGCGAGCTGCCGCCTCCGACGGTGGTCAAGATCGACGTCGAGGGGGCCGAGCTGGCGGTCCTGGCTGGGATGCGCGCGACGATCGAGCGCCACCGTCCGGCGATCATCTGCGAGCTGCACGACACCCATGCCGGCTTCGCGGAGGCGATGGACGCTCACGGCTACCGGGTCATCAACCTCGAGGGCACGGTCCCCATGCGCGACGCCGGGGCGAGCGCCCACGCGCTCGCGCTGCCGCCGCTGGACCCCGGGGACTGATCCACGCCGACCCGGTCGGGCTCAGCTCTCAGGCCAGCTCGGCGCGGTGAAACAGCGTGTGGTCGTTGGTGATCACGGCGGTGACGCCGAGCGCGTCGAGCCGCTTGAGCCGCTCGGCGTCGTCCACGGTCCACACATAGAGATCGCCGGCGCCGTCGCGGACGGCCCGCACCAGCGCCGGGGTGACCACCCCCCAGTGGGCCATGATCGCGTCGGCCAGCCCCGAGCGCAGTGCGGCGGCCGCCTGGCGCGGCAGCGTCCGCCGCAGGTAGGCGAGCATCACGTACGCCCCGGGGCGCGTCAGCGGGTGAGACAGGTAGTCGCGGCGCGCCTTGGGCACCGACAGGCCGAGTCGCAGCGACGGCTCGGCCGCTCTCAGCGCCCGCAGGCTCGACATCTCCATCGTCGAGACGAGGGTGCGCGCCACCAGGTCGAGCGAGCGCAGCGTCTCGAGGACCGCCAGCTCGTAGCCGGTGCCCTTGACGTCGACGTCGAGCTCGACGCCAGCCGGCAGGAGATCACGCAGCGCGCGCAACGCGTCGGCGAAGCGGATCGGGCGGGGATGCTCGAGGTCACGCGGGTCGTGGGCGACGACGAGCTCGTCGCCGTCGGCGAGCACGTCGAGCTCCACCATGTCCCACGCGGCGCCGGCCAGCCGACCCGGCAGCTGATCGAGATCGGTGCCGGCCGTGATGATGCTGTGACCGACCCGACGGCAGCGACCGTCGACGCCACGCAGGCTCACTGGGGGCTCCAGCCGACTCCGGTGTAGATCCGGTCATAGCGCCGCAGCGTGCAGGTGTCGACGCCGGGCACGGCCGGGTTCTCCCGGTACAGGCGGTATCCCTGGTTGACGCGCAGCGCCGGTCCGATCGCATCGGGCGGCCGACCGGCGGCGATCGTGGCGACGATGTAGTCGGCCTTGCGGGAGCTGGTGACGTGCGGATAGTCGGTGTTGAGCAGCGGCAGCTGCGAGCACAATCGCCGGGAGGAGAGAAAGTATCCCGCCCACAGCTGGTCCGGCGGCCACATGTCGAGCCGGATCGAGGCGGCGGCCGGCACCGAATGGGCCCAGACGCGGCCTCGCAGCCGGGCGAGCAGGCGCAGCAGCGTCGTCTCGGCGCCGCCGGGTTCGTC
>DATCFW010000318.1:0-6668 GCA_036509295.1 Solirubrobacteraceae bacterium
TGGCACTCCGGCCCGATCGGCCCGATCGGCCCCAGCTATCTCGGGTTCGTCCAATGGGCGATCGCCGCCGAGGCCGGCGACGAGCTGGCGGCGATGTCGATCCACGTGAGCGCGTCGCAGTTCTACGGGCAGACGTACGCCGGCGCCAGCCTGTCCCTGGCCAACGTGGCGGCGTGGATGGTCATCATCGCCGCGCAGGAGCGCCGGCTCGGCCCCGTCGCGATCGGCCGCGGTCTGCGCGCCCTGCCGGCGCTCATGTCCGAGCTGCCGCTCGCCGATCTCGATGAGCGCGCCACCGGCGCTGCGGTGAGCTGGTACCGCGAGGCGTTCGCCAGTCCCGGACGTGAGGATCCCTATTGGGCGCGGCGAGACTTCTCGGCGTCCGTGGCCCAGGTCACCGCCCCGGTTCAGTTCGTCGGCGGCTGGTACGACATCCTCCTGCCCTGGATGCTCGAGGACTTCGAGGCGTTGCAGTCCGTCGGGCGCGCGCCGCAGCTGCTCATCGGGCCATGGAGCCACACCGCGCCGGGGCTGATGGGCGCCGCTGAGCGTGACGGGCTGGCGTGGCTGCGCGCCCACCTGCTCGGGGATCGCCGGCTGGTGCGCGGCAGCCCGGTGCGCCTGCTCGTCACCGGGGAACGCAGCGGGGGCGGCTGGCGCGATCTGCCATCGTGGCCGCCCCCGGACGCCGGCGAGCGTCGTCTGTACCTCGATCGGAGAGGGGCGCTCGCCGCCGATCCTCCGGCGGGCGGCGACGGCCGTGGCGATGGTGACGACCGCGGCGATGGCGACGGCGGCGTTGACGGCTACCGCTACGACCCGGCCGATCCGACGCCCTCGCTGGGCGGTCCGATCCTGCTCTCACGCTCGCCGGTGCTGGACAACGCGCCGCTCGAGGCCCGCGCCGACGTGCTCACCTACACCGCCCCGGTGCTCGGCGCGACGCTGGAGGCGATCGGCCACGTCGCGGTGGAGCTGTGGCTGCGGTGCAGCGGGCCGTACTTCGATGTGTTCGCCCGCGTCTGCGATGTCGACGCCGACGGGGTCTCGCGCAACGTCTGCGATGCACTGACGAGCGTCGCGCCCGGCCGCTACGAACAGGCGGTGGACGGCGCGTGGCGCGTCGGGTTCCGGCTGTGGCCGATCGGCCACCGGTTCGCCGCCGGCCATCGCATCCGGCTGCAGGTGTCGTCCGGCGCGCACCCGCGCTATGCCCGGAACCCCGGGACGGGCGAGGACCCGGCCGCCGTCACGGCCGGGTCGATGCGGGTGGTCGAGCTTGAGGTGCTGCGCGACGCGCAGCACCCCTCGAGGCTCGTGCTGCCGGTGGCCGGTTAGAGCCCCGGCGACGGGTCAGCCCCCGGCGCGGGCGGGCTGGCGCGAGCGTCGGCGGCGCGGCGGCCGCGTCGGCTGGTGGCCGGCGGGACGGGTGCCCGGGCGTTGGTGGCCGGCGGGAGGGGCGCCGGCGCCCTGGTGAGAACGACCACGACCACCGCCGGTGCCGAGATCGTGCTCGATCCCGAGCCGATCGGCCATCTGCCCGAGCTCACGCCGCTCGTGCGTGTCGACGAGGGTGAGGGCGATTCCGCTGCGCCCGGCACGGGCCGTCCGCCCAACGCGGTGCACGTAGGTCTCGTGATCGTTCGGGAGCTCGAAGTTGATCACGTGGGAGATCCCGGTGACGTCGATTCCCCGCGCCGCCACATCGGTGGCGACGAGGACGTCGACCTTGCCGGCTTCGAACTGTGCCAGCGCTCCCTCGCGCTGGCGCTGGGACTTGTTGCCGTGCATCGCGAGCGCGGTGACGCCGCGGCTGCCGAGACGCTTGACCAGCCGGTCGGCCCCGTGCTTGGTGCGCACGAACACGAGAGCGAGTTCGCGCTCGGCCTCGAGCTCGGTGATGAGCGCCTCGATCCGGTCGCGCCCGGCGACCGAGACGAACCGGTGCTCGACCTCGGCGACGGCCCGGCGGCCCGATGGGCCGTGCTCGTGGCGGGCGGCGTCGGTGGTGTAGCGCTTCGCGATGGTGCCGGCCTCGCCGTCGAGCGTGGCCGAGAAGAACATCGTCTGACGCTTCTGGGGACAGGCCCGGACGATCCGGTCCACCGCGGGCAGGAAGCCCATGTCGAGCATCCGGTCGGCCTCGTCGAGGATGAGGGTCTGAATCCGGTCCAGCCGGAAGGAGCCGCGGTCCAGCAGGTCCTCGAGCCGTCCCGGCGTGGCGACGATGATGTGCGAGCGGGCGGCGAGCTTGGCCTGCTTGACCAGGCCGACGCCCCCGTAGACCGGGGTGACGGACAACGCGCGAGCGTGGGCGACGCCGCGGATGTCAGCGGCGATCTGAGTGGCGAGCTCCCGGGTGGGGGCAAGGATCAGGGCCGCCGGGCGGGGGCCGTCTGACTTGATCCGGTCCACCATCGGGATGCCGAAGGCCAGGGTCTTGCCCGACCCCGTAGGCGAGCGCACGAGTACGTCGCGCCCGGCGAGGATGTCCTCGATGACCATGCTTTGAACCGCGAACGGCTCGGTAACGCCCTCGTGATCGAGGGCTTCGACGACGGCGTTGGACACGCCGAGGTCGGCAAAGGACTTCATTAAATTGATCACTCCTTGGCGGCGCTAAATGGGCCGCGAACGATTCGGGAGGCTATGGCTGACCCGAACCGCTGTCTGCGGGACCCAAGCGAGCTGCCTCGCGGCCGAGGATCGACCGCTTCCCTGAACTTAGCAGGAGGTTTGCGATGGGCGGTCAGCCATCGGTGCCGTGCACGTCCACCTGCACCGCGCGGACCGGGTCGCCGACGCGGATCTCGCCCTCGCTGAGAATGTCGGCGCGCAGGCCGCCGCGATGGACCAGCTCACGGAGCACCGGGCGTCCGGCGTAGCGCTGGACCACGGTGCACGGCTCGCACAGTCGCATCCCACGGCAGCGGACAGCGCCGATCGTGAACTGGTGTCCGACGAGCTGGTTGAGCGCCAGCCCGCGGGTGACGACGTTGCGCCGATGGTCATCCGGACGCAGCGGCGGTTGAAACGATTCGCAGACCTCAGCGTCGATCAGGGTGAGGGCGCTGCCCGGAATCCCCGAGGGGAACGTCCCCGTTCCGGTGACGTGGCGGTCACCCTCCAGGCCGCGCCCCGGCAACGCCCGCACCGCCTCGCGCGGCTGGGCGGGCTCCCCGGCGGACGGTGAGATCCAGATCCGCTCGACCACGCCCTGGGCGGTCGGCGCCTCCGGCAGCGGCGGTCGCGCGAGGGCGATGTCGGTGGCCGCCACGAGGTAGCCGTCGGCGATCCACTCGTTCTCGACCGGCCCGTCCCCAGCGGGATCCCAAACGACGCCGGACGGGACGCCGTACATGAGGACGAACCGCGGCGGCACGCCCGCCGGCGGCCGCAGGCGGGCGATCCACGGCCCGGGCCAGGAGAACGACGCCGGCGCGACCACGCGGGCGATGCCGAGCCCGAGCCCGGCGAGGGACCGGCCGACCAGCGTGAGCGATGCGAGCTCGCCGCCGGTGTCCATCGCCGGCAGGCCGGAGGGGTCCTGCTCGAGTACGGCCCCTAGACACGCGGCGAACGACCCGGACGGATCGATCGCGGGCGCCGTGAGGTGGGGAAGCCTCATTTCCGCAAGCGTAATACGCCTCGCGCGTGGGGGATGGCTATTGTCGCCGCCGGATGTCTGACACACGGTCCAGCGACGCCGTCGTCCTGCACGGGGAGCTCTCGGCGCTCGAAGTCGCCGCGATTGGCGCCGGCGCCCGGATCGCGCTCCATCCCGCCGCGATGGAGCGGGTGCGGCGCAACCGGGAGACGCTCGAGCGGATCCTCAGCACCGGCACGCCCGTCTACGGCATCAGCACCGGCTTCGGCGCGCTCGTCTCCAACATGGTCGCGCCCGAGCTCCAGCGCCACCTCCAGGTCAACCTGCTGCGCAGCCATGCCGCCGGTACCGGCGCCGAGCTGACGGCCGATGTGGTCCGCGGCGCGATGGCGGTCCGCCTCAACGGGCTGCTGCTCGGGCACTCCGGCGTGCGGCCGCTCGTCCTGGAGCGGGTCGCGGCGCTCCTCAACGGTGGTTACGTCCCGCGGGTTCCGCGCACCGGCTCGCTCGGCGCCAGCGGCGATCTCGCGCCGAGCGCGCACGCGTTCCTGCCCCTGTTGGGGGAAGGTCAGGCGTTTGATCCCGCAGGCCGGCTCGTCACCGGCGCACAGGCGCTGGCCGGAATCGGGCTCGAGCCGCTGGCGCTGGAGAGCAAGGAGGGCCTGGCCCTGATCAACGGGACGCATTTCATGAGCGCCATCGGCGCGCTCGTGACGGTCCGGGTGGGGCGGCTGCTCGATGCCGTCGACGCGGTCACTGCCGCCACCGTCGATGCCCTGCGCGGCGCGCTCCCGGCGTTTGAGGAGCGTGTGCACCGCCTCCGTCGCCAAGCCGGCCAGAGCGCCTCGGCGGCCAACATCCGCGGGGCCCTGCATGGCTCCACGCGGGTTGGCGGGAGTCGGGTCGCGGGCGGGCGGCCGGGCGCCGGATCGGGACGGCTGCAGGACGCGTACTCGCTGCGCTGCGCGGCGCAGGTGCACGGCGCCGCCCGCGAGGGCTTCCGGTTCTTCTCCGAGCTCGTCGTCGCCGACCTCAACGCGGTCACCGACAACCCGCTCGTGTTCGAGGACCCGGGCGAGGTCATCTCCGCCGGCAACTTCCACGGCCAGAGCCTGGCGCTGGCGTTCGACACGCTCCGGCTGACGCTCGCCGATCTCGGCTCGATCTCCGAACGGCGCACGTTCCGGCTCGTGTCGCCGTCACTCAACGGACGGTTGCCGGCGTTCCTTACCAACGACGCCGGCGCCTCCAGCGGCTACATGGTCATCCAGTACACGGCAGCGGCGCTCGTCTCCGAGCTGCGCGCGCTGGCTCACCCGGTGAGCGTCGACAGCATCGCCACCTCCGACAACCAGGAGGACCACGTGTCGATGGGGATGACCGCGGCGCTGATGGCGCTCGATGCCGTGGAACGGCTTGAGAAGGTCATCGCGATCGAGCTGTTGTGCGCGTGCCAGGCGTTGGACTGCGATCCGGGCGAGCCGGGCGAGGTGGTGGCCGGACTGCACGCCGCCGTCCGGGAGGTCGTGCCGACGCTCACCGACGATCGCCCACCGGCCGACGACCTCGAGGCGGTGCTGCCGCTCATCCGCGATGGCCGCGCGGCGGAGATCCTGCGCGCCGGCGTGGACTGACGCCGTGGACTGACGCCGTGGACTGACGCCGTGGACTGACGCCGTGGACTGAGGGATACTCGGCGGGCATGGCGTATGCGCCGACCGCCCGTCACCTGCTCCGCGCCCGCGACCTCGTCGACGCTCGCTACACCGAGCCGCTCGACGTAGACGATCTTGCCGCCGCCGCCGGCTTGTCCCGCGCCCATTTCAGCCGTGAGTTTCGGCGGGCGTTCGGCGAGTCGCCCCATGCCTACCTGCTCACCCGCCGCCTGGAGCGAGCCGCGGCGCTGCTGCGCAGCACCGATCACTCGGTCGCCGACATCTGCTTCTCCGTCGGTCTGCGGAGTCTGGGGTCGTTCACGACGAGCTTCACCCGGACGTACGGCATGTCGCCGACGGCGTACCGCGACACGTTCCCGCCCGCCTCGGGCCTGGCGGTGGTGCCGAGCTGCGTCACGCGCTTCTACGGCCGCCCGCAACGCAGCACGTTTCGAGAAGACAGGCCGGCCTCCCGGGATTAGCGTGTCGGTTGCCCGTCAGATCCACTTCACAGGAGGAGCAGATGATGAGAATCGCCAACGCCCAGCTCTGGGTCCACGACCAGGAGGAGGCGCTCGCCTTCTACACGGAGAAGATCGGGATGGAGGTCACGTCGGACGTGCAGCTGCCCGAGCTCGGCAACTTCCGCTGGCTGACCGTCGCGCCCCCCGGCCAGGACGTGTCGATCGTGCTGATGGCGATCCCCGGCCCGCCGATGTTCGAGCAGGAGACCGTCGATCAGATCCATGCGCTGATGGCCAAGGGAGTCGCCGCGACGGTCTTCCTCAGCACCGACGACTGCCGCGCCAGCTATGAGGAGCTCAAGGGGCGTGGGGTCGAGTTCGTCGAGGCGCCCGAGGAGCGCCCCTACGGGATTGATGCCGGCTTCCGCGACCCGTCGGGCAATCACCTGCGCCTCACCCAGGTGACGATGGCCGGCGTCTGACGCTGGGCGCTGATCGGCCCGGCCGCCCCGCTTCGTCGGGGCGGCCCGGGCCGGCGCGGGCGGGGTAGGCTCGACCGCCGTGGATGAGGAAACCGATCTGCGGCGCCTGCTCACCGAGCAGCAGACCTACTACCGCCGGCGGGCCCCGATCTATTGGGAGTCCGGCGTGGTGGCGCTGAGCGAGGCCCACGCCAGCGGGCTGAAGCGAGAGCTGGGGGAGGCATTCGACGCCCACTTCCGTGGCGACGTGCTGGAGCTGGCGTGCGGTCCCGGGACGTGGACCCCGATGCTGGCGGCGCGTGCGCGCAGTGTGACCGCGATCGACGGGGCACCTGAGATGCTCGAGCTCGCCGCGGCGGCGGTGGCGGGGGAGAACGTACGGTTCGTGGCGGCCGACATCTTCGGCTGGGATCCTGACCGCCGCTATGACGCGATCTTTTTCGGCTTCTGGCTCTCCCAC
>DATCFW010000319.1:0-3475 GCA_036509295.1 Solirubrobacteraceae bacterium
GGCCGTGGCCTTCGTTGTGATGGCGCTCGCGCGCGGCGTACGGGTCGGTCGGCACAATCTTCAAAGCAGCGGTTGCCACCGGGATCTCATCCCTTCCTACCCGGGTTCGGGCACCTCGTCTTGGCCATAATCGGCTCTTCGTCAGCCTTCGGTCGGTGTATCGGCAGATACACGACGGCGGTTTAGCCCGATGTCTGACCGCCGCGCTCAGGGTTGGTCCCGCGCGCGGGCCAGAGCCGCATCGATTCTGGCCAGAGTCTCGTCCTTTCCGAGCAGCGCAACGGTTTCGAAGATACCGGGCGACACGGTCTGACCGGCGACGGCGACGCGCACCGGTTGGAACACCTTGCCCGGCTTGGTCTCGGTGCGCTCCACGACGCCGCGCAGCGCCCCTTCGACTCCGGACACGTCAAACGGCTCTGTTTCGGCGAGCGCCTGACGCGCCGCGGTGAGCGCCGACACGCCGCCGTCCGGCCCGATCGTCTTGTCAAACGCGGCCGGATCGTCGACGGGGCCATCGAACAGGAACGAGACGAGCGGCCAGAAGTCAGCGAGCGTCTGGATTTTCTCCGCCGCGATCTCGACCGCGCCGCGCAACCCGGTTCGGCCCGTGAACCGCTCGAGTCGGTCGGTCAGCTCCGCGGTGCCCAGCTCACGGAGGTGGCGGCCGTTGAGATGACGGAGCTTGTGCTCGTCGAACACCGCCGGGTTCTTGGAGACCCGCTCGAGGCGGAAGCGCTCGGCCAGCTCGGGCAGGGAGAAGAACTCCTCGTCAGCGGCGAAGCCGGCACCGAGCAGCGCGATGTAGTTGTCCACGGCCTCGGGCAGGTAGCCGCCGTCGCGCAGCTCTTGGACCGACGCAGCGCCGTGGCGCTTGGACAGCTTGCGGCCGTCGGGCCCGTGCAGCAGCGGCAGGTGCGCATACCGGGGGGCGTCCGCGCCGAGCGCTTCGAGCACCAGCAGCTGTTTCGGGGTGTTCGAGAGGTGGTCCTCGCCGCGCACGACGTGCGTGATGCCGGCGTCGAGGTCGTCGATGGCGACGGCGAAGTTGTACAGGACCGAGCCGTCCGCGCGGGCGATGACCGGATCGTCGAGGTTGGCGTTGGGGAACCGCGTCTCACCGCGGATGACGTCGTGAACGATCGTCTCGCCGCCGTCGGGAACGCGCAGCCGCACCGCTCCGGCGGACTCGGCGTCGCCCCGGAACCCGCGGTCATCGCCGTGTCGGTCCTTGTAGGCGCGGACGTCGTCGGCGGTGGCGGTGGAGCGGTAGGCGTGACCGCCGGCCAGGAGCTGGTCGAGCGCCTCGGCGTGCCGGGGCGCCCGCTCGGACTGGAAGATCGGGCCCTCGTCGAAGTCGATGTTCAGCCACCGCAGCGCATCGAGGATCTGATCGACGTTCTCGGGCGTGGAGCGCTCCCGGTCGGTATCTTCGATCCTCAGGACGAGGGTGCCGTCGTGCCCCCGGGCCAGCAGCCAGTTGTACAGCGCGGTGCGCGCGCCGCCGATGTGCAGGGCCCCCGTCGGGGATGGAGCAAATCTGACTCTCAACGACATGATCTCAGCATGCTAATCGGCGCCCACGTATCACAGGCCGGCGGCCTGACCAACGCGATCGAGCGCGGCACCGAGCGCGGCTGCCAGGCGATCCAGATCTTCAACCAGTCCCCGCGCATGTGGCGCCCGACCGCGTACGGCGAGGACGACTTCGCCGCGTTCCGTGACGCGATGAAGGCCAGCGCGATCAAGGCCGTGCTGATCCACGCCGTGTATCTCGTCAACTGTGGTTCGGACGATGCCGAGATCCGCGACAAGTCGCGGGCGTCACTGGTCCAGTCGCTGCGGGTCGGCGCGGCGATCGGCGCGGCCGGCGTGGTGCTGCATCCCGGTTCGGCCAAGCAGGGTGACGTCGGGCAGGCGATCACGCGTGCCGGCACGGTGATCCGGGAGGCGCTGGCTGACTCCGAGCGCTGCCCGCTGCACCTCGAGGACACCGCCGGCGCCGGCGGCACGCTCGGGAGATCGTTCGAGGAGCTCGCCGCGCTCATCTCCGCGGCCGGCGGCAGCAAGCGACTCGGGGTGTGCCTGGACTCCTGCCACCTGCTCGCCTCCGGCTATGACATCCGCACGGCGGCCGGCCTCGAGGAGACGATCGACGAGTTCGACCGGATCGTGGGTCTCAAGCGACTCGGATCGCTGCACCTCAACGACTCCCAGACGCCGCTCGGGTCTAACCGTGACCGTCACGCGGACGTCGGCGCCGGCGAGCTCGGCGAGCGCGGGTGCGCCGCCTACCTGTCAGAGCCGCGGTTCGCACTGCTGCCGCTCGTGATCGAGACCCCGGGGCCCGGGCGCCAGGGGCCGACCCGCGAAGCGGTGGAGCTGTGCTTCGCGCTGCGCCAGCGCGGCACGGCGTCACGCGCCCGGGCGGCCGCCCGCGCCGGGAAATCCCGGTAGCGTGCCTCCTGCGATGAGCGCCCTCACCCGCCCCGGAGACGCGCTGGTGGTATTCGGGATCACCGGCGACCTCGCCCGCAAGATGACGCTGCGCTCGCTGTATCGCCTCGAACGGCGCGGACTGCTGAGCTGCGAGATCATCGGGGTCGCCGCAGAGGACTGGACCGACGATCACCTGCGCGAGCATGCGCTCGAGGCGGTCAAGGCCGCGGGCGAGACGATCGACGATGCCGTGTGGAAGCGGTTCGCCAAGCGCCTGTCCTACGTCGGCGGCGACTTCAACGACGGAGCGACCTACGAGGCGGTCGCGGCGAAGCTGAGTGGCTGCGGCAATCCCGTCTTCTACCTCGAGATCCCGCCGTCCCTGTTTGAGATGGTCATCGCCCACCTGGCCGAGGCCAAGCTGGTCCAGGGCGGCCGGCGGGTCGTGGTGGAGAAGCCGTTCGGCCACGATCTCAACTCCGCCCGCGCCCTGGCGCGTGACCTGCACAAGTATCTGGAGGAGCCGCAGCTGTACCGGATCGATCACTTCCTGGGCAAGATGGGCCTCGACGAGATCCTGTACCTGCGATTCGCCAACGCGATCCTCGAGCCGGTGTGGAACCGCAGCTACGTGGCGGCCGTGCAGATCACGATGGCCGAGAGCTTCGGCGTCCAGGACCGCGGGCACTTTTATGACCCGGTCGGCGCCCTGCGCGACGTCGTCGTCAACCATCTGCTGCAGATGGTCGCCGCGGCGGCCATGGAACCCCCCTCCGCCGGCGATCCGGACAGCCAGAAGGACGCCAAGCAGGCCGTGTTCGAGGCCGTGCTCGACGCCGACCCCGCGCACTGCGTCCGCGGGCAGTACCAGGGCTACCGCAAGGTCGACGGCGTCAAGGCGCGCTCGGACACCGAGACCTACCTGGCGATGCGGCTGCAGATCGACAGCTGGCAGTGGGCGGGCGTGCCGTTCTTCATCCGCACCGGCAAGCGGCTGCCTGTGACCCAGACCGAGGTCAGACTCGTCTTCCGTCAT
>DATCFW010000320.1:0-2353 GCA_036509295.1 Solirubrobacteraceae bacterium
TTAATGACCGTGAGCACCGGCAAACGGCCAAGCAATCTGCTCGCCGGCGACAATCGAGCCCGAAACAGCGGGCATCCACGCTATCCCTCTGCGGCGTCTCCGCCGCGGTCAGCCTGGGCGGCCAGCTCCAGTCGAGCCTCGCGAACACGGGCCGCGACATGAGCCTCGGCTTCGGCCTCGCCAACGATGGAGGTCATCGTCACGCCGAGGGCGTCGGCCAATGCGCAGAGCTTGATCCAGGTCGGGTTGCGGATGCCTCGCTCGATGCCCGACAGGTACGTCGGGTGCATCTCCGCCTCAAAGGCGAGGTCTTCGATTGTGTGGCGGCGCTCTCGGCGTAGGCGACGCACGGCGAAGCCGAGATCCGCGTTGGTGGGCATTCTCGCCCCTCAAACGCAGATCAGCGCGAGCGTGTCCAAACGCCTCGCGCACCGCGACGCCTGAACCTGGATCCACCGATTCGGTAGGTATGGTCCGTCCGGCCGGTAAAGAAGAATGACCTCCTGAGCAGGGAGAAAGCGGTTGTATCGGGCAGCCGCGCCCCGCGTCAGGAGGTCACCTTCATGGTGCAGGATGACGAGCCGGTCGGACTGGATGGTTTGCAGGTCAAATTCGACGACGAGCGGGTTGTCTCGGATGCCGGGGTGATGCTCGTGGCGATGGTCGCTGAGCGCCTGGGGATCGAGGCGCTCGCTGGCCAGTTGGTGCGGTTACGTCGCGGCCGGCCCGGGGCGGCGAACGCGGGCAGGAAGGTGATGGCGTTGGTCTTCGCGATGGTGCTCGGCGCGGACAGCATCGATGACTGTGATGTGTTGCGCGCGGGCCGCACGCGCCGGCTTTTGGGTGGCTGGCTGCCGGCGCCCTCGACGCTGGGGACGTTTTTGCGGGCGTTCACGTTTGGGCATGTGCGCCAGCTGGATGCGCTGCTCGGCCAGGCACTGGAGCGGGCGTGGAAGGCGGGCGCTGGCCCGGGCGAGGAGCGCCTGGTCGTTGATGTGGATAGTTTCGTCGGCGAGGTCTGCGGCCGTTTGAAGCAGGGCGCCGGCTATGGGTACACCAAACTGTTGGGGTATCACCCGATCCTCGCGACCCGCGCGGACACCAGGGAGGCGCTGCATATCCGGCTGCGGAAGGGGTCGGCGAACACTCAGCGGGGGATGCTGCGTTTTTGCGAGGAGCTGATCGCAAGGGTCGATCGCGCCGGTGCGAGTGGCGTGAAGCTGCTGCGCGCCGACTCGGGGTTTTGGAACACGAAGGTCTTTGAGTACCTCGAGAAGATGGGCTGGGAGTACTCGATCGGGGTGCGGATGATCAAGACCGTCCGCGCCGCTGTGGAGGCGATCGACGAGGATGCCTGGCAGCGCATCGACTACACCCAGGGGGGTGAGGCGCAGATCGCCGAGACCGTCTACGGCGAGCGCAGATTGATCGTCAGGCGCACCCGCCTGCTCGGCGCGCAGGCCGAGCTGTGGCCCGACTGGCGACACTTCGCCTTCATCACCAACCGCACCGACACGCTCGCCGTCGTGGAGGCCGAGCATCGCGATCACGCCGTCGTGGAGCAGGTCATCGCCGACCTCAAGGACCAAGCGCTCGCGCACTTCCCCTCCGGCGAGTTCCACGCAAACGGCGCGTGGACCGTGCTCGCCGCGCTCGCGCACAACCTGCTGCGCTGGACACAACTACTCGGTCTGCCCGACACCACCGTCCGTGCCGCACGCACCTTGCGCCGCCGACTACTGGCCGTCCCCGGCCGCCTGACCCGTCACGCCCGCGGCTGGACGCTTCACCTCCCCGCCCGCTGGCCCTGGCACGGCGATTACATCCGCGCGCTGACCCGCATCCGCGCGCTGCCCGCCGCGGCCTGACCGCCGCCGCACGCGTCCACCGACAACGAGCGACATCGCCTAACCGGGCACGAGCCCCGCTGCCCGCAAATACCGCTGCCAAACCCCCAGGGGGCCTCAACGACCCCGCTGAGTGCCAACCATGCCTCCCATCCACACCCAGCACGCCACCACCGAAGTCACCGCACCCATTTCACGCCACCCGGCACCCCATCGGTGGATCCGGGATGAACCCGGTCGTCATCGACCACGACAACACCCTCCTCCTTGAGAACCACCAACGCGTCCGCGAGTGCGTTCGGAGTCAGGTCGTCGAGCTCAACGGTCAACTCCGACCGAGCCAGCCCGTCGGCGTGCTCCAGGACAAGCTGCACGATGACTCGTTGCGCTTTGATGGGGTCTTGCGGAACCTGCTTGGATTCGTGCCGCATGGGAGCTGATACCTCCTGTGCCGGCCCCGGGCGGTTCCCGCCGCGTCGGGGCACTTTGATTGATAAATTGCCACG
>DATCFW010000321.1:0-3540 GCA_036509295.1 Solirubrobacteraceae bacterium
GGCGCGGCGGCGCTCCGCCTCCAGCGCCCGGGAGCGGGCGAGTTCGGCGATCGTGCTCGCCACCACCGCCACGATCGTGAACGCCGCCAGCGCGACCCAGTTGCGGCCGTCCACGATCGTGAACCGCCCGGTGGGGGGGATGTGGAAGAAGTTGAAGGCGGCCGCGCTCAGCAGGGACGTGAGCAGTCCGAGGGCCATCCCCCAATAGGTCGAGATGAGCAGGACCGCCGGGAGGTAGACAACGCTCAGCGATACGACGGGCGCGATCCGTCGCAGGAAGTAGATGGCCAGCGTCGCCGCCGCGACCGCGATGATCGACGCCGCGACCCCGATCGTCATGCGCGGGCGCTGGTGGCGGAGCGTTGCGCCGCCGATCTGGCTCGCCCACCCGCGGACGCTCGTCACCGGGGCCCGCGCGGTGGCCATGGCGTCAGGCCCCGCCGTAGGAGCCGGGGGGCGCGGCCGCTGACTGGTTGGACGCGATCTGTGACAACAGCGCCGACGGGCTCGTGCCGCCGAGTACGCGCAGCCGCGGCAGGCGGTACAGGTCGCTGCTGGCGGCGGCCCAGCCGGGGATCACCGTCGTGGAGCCGACGAACCCGGCGGCGCGGACGGCAGCGATCACCGTGGCGTCGTAGTGGCCCGACGGGTAGCAGAACCAGTTCACCGGCACCTGGTACTCGTGCTGGAGCCGCTGGCGCGCCGTGACGATCTGGTAGTGGAGCTCTGAGGCGTCGAGCGTGATCAGGTCGGCATGGCTGATCCCCTGGGTGTCGAGCTCCCAGCCGGCGTCGACGAGCCCGCGCACCTCGCCGGTGGTGAGACCGCCCTGCGACGGCGGCAGGCCGCTGAGCTGGATGTTCTCGTCGGCGACCCAGCCGAGCTTGCGCAGGACCGGCAGCGCCTGCGCGTACTGCGAGTGGTAGCCGTTGTCGAAGGTGATCACGATCGGCTTGCCCGCCGGCAGGCGGGCGCCCTTGGTCCAGTACGCGCGCAGTTGATCGAGCGTCACGGGATGCCAGCCGGCGGTCTTCAGCGCCTGCATCTGGGCGGCGAACTCCTGCGGCTGGACGTACAGCCCGGGGAACGGCGCGCCGGCGGGCGGCGGCGCGATCACGTGGTACATCAGCACTGGCACCGCCGCGGTCCCGGGGGTGCCGGTGGCCGGACCGAGCGCCGCCGCGGTCGAGCCGCCGCGGTCCCGCCGCGCCGTCGTCGGGCGGCGCCCGCTCCCCCGATGACGCGTGGTGGTGGTGCGGGTGGTCGTGACCGAGGCGGCCGGACCCGCCACCGAGCTGCCGCTTCCGATTCCGGCGCCGAGCGCCACCGCGACGGCGATCAGCGCCACCGCCAGGGCGGCCCCGGCGGTGACCCGCCGGCGCAGGCGGCGGCGGCGTCGGTCTCGGGCGCGCTGCGCCCGGCGCCGGTGCAGTTCCTCGGCATCCATGGCGATCGAGCCTATAGATTGGCACGGGGTGCACTCGCCAGCCCAGAATCGGCCGGTCGTCTCCGGCGCGGTGTCGATCGCGGTCACCAGCGCCGGGGATCGGACCCGGCCGACGGTGGTCCTTGTGCACGGGTACCCCGACACCAAGGAGATCTGGGGCGGGGTGATCGAGCGTCTCGCTCCCGACTTCCACGTGATCGCCTACGACGTCCGCGGCGCCGGGGGGTCAAGCGCGCCGCGCGGTCCCGCCGCCTACGACCTGTCGCTGCTCGCCGACGACTTTCACCGGGTGTGCGCCGAGCTGGCGCCCGGCCGCGCGGTCCACCTCGTGGGGCACGACTGGGGCGGGATCCAGGGGTGGGAGTTCGTCACCGCCCCCCGCTTCGCCGGCCGGATCGCGTCGTTCACGACGGTCGCCGGGCCGGCGCTCGGTCACGCTGTGCAGGCCACCGGCTCGGCGCTGCGGCAACGGCGCCTGCGGACGGCGCTGCGGCGACTCCGGCGGTCCTGGTACATCCTCGGCCTGTGCCTGCCCGGCGGTCCGACTATCGCCTGGCGGGTGGTGCTGACTCAGGGGCGGTGGCGTCGGTTCGTCGCGGTGGCCGAGCGCGTGCCGGTGGACGCCGCCTACCCGGCGCCGACCGTCTGCGCCGACGGCCTGCACGGCGCCAACCTGTACCGCCGGAACATCCCGCGCCGGCTCGTCCGCGGCACACCCCTCGGTCGGCCCCACGCCCCGGTCCAGCTCGTCGTCCCGACGGGCGATCGCTTCATCTCGCCCACCTACTACGACGCGGCCGAGCGCGCCGCGCCCGGGCTGCTGCGGCGCAGCATCGCCGGCTCGCACTGGGTGCCCCGGACCGAGCCGGCGCTGCTCGCGGAGTGGATCGCGGAGTTCGCGCACGCCCACGAGGCGGGCTGACCCGGCGCGCCGCGGGGCGAGCGTCTCGCCCCCCGCAGGAGGAGTCGACGGCCCCGGGGCGAACGCAGCAACCATGCTGCTCAAACACCGCCCGCCGGGGATCGACGCCACGTCCGTGCAGCTGCGGCCGGGATTCGAGCACCTCGAGCCCAAGTCGATCGCCGTCCTGCGTTGGCTCAATGCCAACAAGGTCGATTTCATCGTCGTCGGTCCGGTGGCCCATGCCATCCGCGGGGACGCCGGCGCCCGGGGGCCGGTGGCGATCGTGTCCGCCCCCTACGGCCGCAACTACGAACGGCTGACCCGGGCGCTGGTCGCCGAGCACGCCGGCCTGCGCAGTGATCGGGGACTCGCGCGCCCCGGTGATCGCGGCGATGCCGTCGCAGTCAAGCTCACCGCGGACAAGCTCGCCCGGGGCCGTCGTTGGATGCTGCGCTTCGGCGCGTACGATCTCGACCTCGAAGGGGCGGGCCCCCGCGCTGCCGGCGCCCGGACCATGTCGGGCGCTGCGCCGGACGACGGTGCCCGCGCTCCGCGCTACCAGGAGCTGCTGTACGAGGCCAACCGCTTCGAGATCGCGGACGGCGTGAGCGTCGAGGTGGCGTCGCCGGAGGATCTCGAGCACTTCTCCCACGTCCGGCGCACCGGCGTCGCTCCGGAGTTCAAGATCAGCCGGAACGTCACCGCCGAGGCCGCCGTCGAGGCCGATGGTGCCGTCGACGCGGAGGGCACCGTCGACGCGGAGGGCACCGCCGTGACGGACGGCCCCGCTGGCGCGGAGCGCTCCGCCGACGCGGAGGGCGCCGCCGGCGGACGCGAGTCAGAGGGCTGGGGCGCGACGCCGGGCGCCTCCCCGGACGGATGAGGCCATAGTCGGAAATTAGGCTGACCCAAGGCGGCGATGGCTACCCTGAGGTGATGCCGAGACGCGCCCGATTGGCTCTCATCGGAGCTGTCGCGGGCGTCGCGCTCCTGGCGCTCACGTGGTACCTCGCGCACTACGTCGGGCTCCTCAAGCGGGCCGACGTCAACATCCTGAAGGGATTCGCCCAGCTCGACCGGCCCGGGCTGGACGGTGTGACGAACCTCATCGCGGGCCTGTGCGACCCCCAGCACTACGTCTTCCTCGCCGTCATCCCGGTGGCGATGGCGTTGATCCGCCGGCGGCCGC
>DATCFW010000322.1:0-3722 GCA_036509295.1 Solirubrobacteraceae bacterium
TCTGTGCGCCGCCCCCGGCGCCAAGACGACCCATCTCGCCGCGCTGATGGGCGATCAGGGCGAGCTCGTCGCCGTCGAGCGCCATCCCGGCCGGGCCGACGCGCTGCGGCGCACGTTGCAGCGGATGCACGTCACGCGGGCGGCCGTCCGCACTGCGGACGCCACTGACATCGCCCCGGACGCCGCCGTCGCCGGGGGCGCCGGGGCCGCGGGGGCCGCGGGGGCCGCCGGGGAGGATCGGTATGACCGGGTGCTCGTCGACCCGCCGTGCAGTGGCCTGGGCACGCTGCAGTCCCGGCCGGACGTGCGCTGGCGCACCAGCCCGGACCGGATCGCCCAGCTCGCGCCCCAGCAGTCCCGAATCCTCGCCGCCGGCGCCGGCGCCACCGCCCCCGGCGGGGTGCTCGTCTACTCGGTGTGCACGATCAGCGCCGCCGAGTCAGAGGCCGTCGTCGACGGGTTCGTCGCCGAGCATCCGCGGTGGGAGGTCGATGCCATCCGGCGAACCGCGCCGGACGTCGACGGCACTGACGGCTTCTTCATCGCCACCCTGCGCCATCACGGCTGACGGCGCGCGAACCGTTTACTCTGCCCAGTAATGAACGAGCCCGCGCCCAAGCTCGGACCGGCCTGCCCGGGGTGCGGCGAGCCGTGGCTGCGGCCGACGTCGTTGCCCGGACGCTACCGCTGCGTCTACTGCCTGCACCGCTACGAGCTCGTGTCGGTCTGTCCCAACTGCGGCGAGCATTCGACGATCGTGCGGATGTCGAGCACCGCCATCGTCGAGTGCAACCATTGCCAGGGCAGCATGCTCCAGGAGGTCTAGCGCCGCGTGGCTCCCCCGCAGGCTGAGCTGCTGCGCGAGCGGCGGGTGGCGCCCTCGATCCTGTCCGCCGATTTCGCGCGCCTGGGCTCGCAGGTCACCGACGTGCTGGAGGCCGGCGCCCGCGTCATCCACGTCGACGTCATGGACGGCCACTTCGTGCCGCCGATCACGTTCGGGGCGGTCGTCGTCTCCGCGCTCGCCGATCTCGTCCACGCCGCCGGTGGGATCCTCGACGTCCACATGATGGTGGAGCGGCCCGAGCGCCACGTGAGCGACATCGCCAAGGCCGGCGCTGACAGCATCACCATCCACGTCGAGGCCACGCCGCACGTCCATTACACCCTCGACGAGATTCGCCGGGCCGGCTGCACCGCCGGCGCCGCGATCTGCCCGTCGACGCCGATCGAGACGCTGGCCGAGGTGGCCCGCGAGACGCTCGATCTGGCGCTGTGCATGAGCGTCAACCCCGGCTGGGGCGCCCAGACGTTCATCCCCCATTCGCTGAGCAAGCTCGAGCGCATGCGGCACCTGCTGCCGCCCCACGTCGGGCTCGAGGTCGACGGCGGGGTCAGCGACGAGACCGCCGGCTCGGTCGTCCAGGCCGGCGCCAACCTGTTGGTCACCGGCTCCGCGGTGTTCGGGTCAGACGACCCGGCGGCGGCCTACGCGCGGATCGTGGCGGCGGCCGGCGCGGCCTGAGGCCGGCCCTGAGCCGGGCCGCGACGGTACACGAGCCCCAGGAGCACGCACAGGACCGCGGTCGCGCCGAAGTAGCCGACCTCGACGCGAGTGACCTCGGCGTATCCGGAGCCGCCGGTGGCCACGTAGGCGATGAACAGCGCCGCCGCGATCAGCCACGCGACCGCGGCCAGCGGCGCCCGACCGCGGGCGAGCGCGGCCTGGTTGAGCGTCCCGGAGACGAGGTGCAGGCCCATGCCGAGGCCGACGATCGCCAAGCCGACGCGCCCGTAGGCGAAGCCGCCCTTGTCGCCGAGCAGGGCGTTCATAACCGGTGGACCGATGACGAGCAGCCCGAGCGCGACGGCGAGGCCGAACGCCGCGATCACCAGCACGGTGGTCCGGATCGCCCGGTGAAACTCGGCGGCGCCCTCGCGGGCCTCGAGGCCGGCGAGGTGGGGGAGGATCGAGGTCTGAATCGCCTGGAAGAGCTGCAGCGGCGCGCGGACGATGAGCATCACGTTGAACACGAACCCGACGATCCCGGTGGTCAGGTTGTCGCCGCCCACCTTGGCGGCGACGATCAGCACGCCGGCGTTCATCAGCATCTGCTCGGAGAACATGATCCCCACCACCGACACGGCGAACCCGGCGCCGTGGCGCAGCGAGAGGTCGCCGCTCGCCTCCTCGATCTCGGCGTGGGCCGGGCCCTCGGCGGCGGCGTCGGCGGCCGGGACTCCGGCGGGGGCGGCGACGCGGATGCGGCGCAAGGCGAACGGCATCACGGACAGCGACGCGAACGGCGCCACCGCCATGCCGAGCCCGACGAGGTCCTGGCCCGCGCCGATCCCGATCGCCACCGCGAGCGGGAACACGAAGCGCGAGGTCGACTCGAGGAACACGAGGCCGCCGTACAGCGCGAATCGCTGGTGGCCGGCGAGCCAGCCGCGGGCGAAGTAGCTGCCGGCGTAGGCGAGCACGCCGATCACCAGGATCCAGTACAGCGAGCTCGAGCCGTCGAACATCCCCTGCTGGATCTGGCCGCGCAGGCTGAGCGCGACGACCAGGAACACCGCGGCGAACCCGAACTGGATCGCCGCCGGGACGCGCAGCGAGTGGTCGCGGAGCCCCCGGGCGCGGCGATCGGCGATCGTGCGCGACAGGAGCTGCTCGATCGGGCGGTAGATGACCGACAGGATCACGAACATCACCGCCCAGCACAGGGAGATGCGGCTGTAGTCGCCGGCGTCGAGCACGTGGCTGGACGTCGCCAGGTACGCGAACGTGAAGATCCCCGTCGATGCGATCCCGATCGACAGGATCCGCGCGCCGGAGGCGAAGGACGGGGGCGGCGGCGGCTGCCCGTCCTGGTCCCCGGCGCCCGACGGCTCGCCGGGGGCGATCGTCGTCGCCGAGCTCACTCCGGCATCGTCCGGCGGCTGACGGTCACTAACGGATCCGCACGAGCAGCATCGTCCACGGGAACGGCGACCGGATCTGGACCACGTCGCCGTAACCGCCCAGCTGGCTGACGAATCCGCGCCGGGTCCAGTGGTTGAGGTGCCCGGGGGTGTTGCCGAGATCGGTCAGGTAGGCGCCCCGGGCCATGTTCAGCGCGCGCCACAGCGGCTCGCGGGGGACCGACACGAGCAGATACCGGCTCGCCACGCGCGCCATCTCGGCGAGCGCTCGGTCCGGGGCCGTCACGTGCTCGAGCACCTCGGTGGCGGCGACAAGCTCGAACTCGTCGTCGGCGAACGCGAGCGCCTCGACCGCCATCGTCATGAATGAGAGGTTGGGGCGCTGCCGCTCAGACCAGTGCGCCGCCAGCTTGGGATCGTCCAGGTCGATGCCAACGACGCGGCCGGGTGCCCGCGGCTCCAGCTGGGCCGCCCATTGCTCGGTGAGCACGCCCTCGCCGCAGCCGACGTCGAGCACCGAGGTCGGCGCCGCCTGGGCGAACAGCTCGTCCAGGGTCCGCTGGAATCCGGCCATCAGCCGCCGCACGACCGGGTTGGTGGAGCCGTACTTGTCGTACGTGTTGCCCGTGGGCACCGTGGTGCCCGTCGTCACGCCTCCACCGCCTGGCGGTCCTCGGTGGACTGGTCTGTGTTCGTGCCGGTGCTCGCCGGCGTGCCCGGAGTGGTGGGGGCGCCGGGCTCGTAGTGAGAGGGGCCGATGCCGAGCTGGAGCTCGATCCGGCGGACCCGCTCGAACG
>DATCFW010000323.1:0-2724 GCA_036509295.1 Solirubrobacteraceae bacterium
AGGAAGACTTATCGTGGTGAGATCGCGATCTATGACCAGATAGGCCGAGGCTACCGTGAGGTTCGCCGCCCCGATCCGCGGATCGCGCAGCGGATCGAAGCTGCGCTCGGCGACGCCGAGAGCGTTCTCAACGTCGGTGCCGGCACCGGCTCCTACGAGCCGCCCGGGCGGCTCGTCGTGGCAGTCGAGCCTTCGCAGCGGATGATCGACCAGCGCCCCGAGGACGCAGCAGAGGTCGTGCAAGCGAGCGCCGAAGCGCTGCCGTTCGCAGATGACAGCTTCGACGCGGCGATGGCGATCATCAGCGTTCACCACTGGAGCGATCTGCCGGCGGGGCTCTCGGAGATGCGGCGCGTCGCCCGCCGACGTGTCGTCATCCTCACGTTTGATCCCGAGCCGCTCGGCGGCCTCTGGCTGGTCAAGGACTACTTCCCGCGGACACTCGAGATCCACGGCGAGGCCATGCCGGCGATCGGGGAGCTCCTCGCGATGCTGCCGGGCGCGCGTGTGGAGGCCGTGCCGGTGCCGCGGCTCTGTAAGGACGGCTTCTTCTGTGCGCTCTGGGATCGTCCGGAGATGCACCTCGACCCCGACGTTCGCCGGGGGAGCTCGGTGTGGCACTTGATGCCGCCGGAGGAGGTCGAGCAGGGGCTCGCCTCGCTGCGAGCCGACCTGGAGAGCGGGCGCTGGGAGGAGCGGCACGGCCACCTGCGCAAACTGCCTGAGCTGGATGTCGGGGTGCGGTTGATCTGCGCGGAGCTGCCGGGCAAGTAACCGATCGGCCGAGTCGCCGCATACGGCTCAGTTCTGGCAGTCCAGCCTTATGAAAGCCGCGTCGCCTATGCCCTGGTCCGCCCGAGCTCGAGCGATCCGGCGCTTTTCCTGGGGTACTCGGACGCCGCTTGACACCAAACACGATGGCGCCGACGTTTCGTCGCTATGCAACTGCAGCGGGTGTCAACAAGCGCAAGACCATCACCCCTCATACGCTGCGCCATGTGTTCGCTACCGAACTGCTCACGGTGGGGGCTAACTTGCGTCAGATTCAAGAGCTGCTGGGGCACAAGCATCTGGACTCGACCCAGCGCTACACACGCGTCAACGCGCATCAGCTACGCGGCGCGATCAAGCGCTTGCCTTGGGCAGACGCAGCCATTCCGACGGGATCATAATCCGCGTGTCGGGGGTTCGAGTCCCTCCTCCGGCATCGCCCAAAGCCCTGCAGACACAACGAAAAGCGTAACCGTTCAGTTGGTAGGGGGACATAACTCTGCTCCGTCGAATGTCGGGGTGTGGAGCGCGCTGAGGCTGAGGCGATCTATGACGCTGGTCGTGAGGCCGTCGTTGAGGTCTTGTTGGCGATGGACCGGCGTATCCAGCAGCTCGAGGCTCGCGTTGAGAAGCTCGAGCGTGAGCTGAGCAAGAGCTCGCGCAACTCTTCGCGGCCGCCGAGCTCGGATCCGCCCGGCTCCATGGCGCGCAGCAAGGATCCCTCGGGCCGCAAGCGGGGCGCCCAGGATGGCCACGAGGGACACGGTCGTCCGCTGCTGCCGGCGTGGGCGGTGGACGAGATCGTCGAGCACCGTCCGGCGCGCTGTGGCTGTGGTCACGTCTTCCGCGGCGATGATGAGATGGTGGGCGAGTCGGCCCGTCACCAGGTCGAAGAGCTCCCGCCGATCAACGTCAGGGTCATCGAGCACCGCTGTGAGAGGCTGCGTTGCCCGGCCTGCGGCAAGCGCACGCGCGCGGTGCTTGCGGACGAGTTCGCCCGCAGCTGTTTTGGGCCGCGACTGGAAGCTGCCGTGGCGACGCTCTCGGTCAGAAACCGCATCTCCCGCCGTGATGCGGTCGAGCTATGCGAAGAGCTGTTCGGCTCGCGGATCTCCACAGGCACGGTGGACGCGATCCTCACGCGCACCAGCGAGGCGCTCTCAGACCCACACTCAGACCTGCTCGAGCAGCTCCGTTCAAGCAGCGCCGTGAACATGGACGAGACCGGCTGGCGGAGGGCCGGAGAGCGTCGTGCGCTGTGGGGCATCTTTGACGAGCGCCACGGCTACCTTCACGTCGCGAAGGACCGTCACGAGGATCACGCCAAGGAGCTCCTCGCAGACACGAAGGCGATCGTCACCTCTGACCGCTGGTGGGCCTACTCGCATCTCCCGCTCAAACGCCGCCAGCTCTGCTGGGCCCATTTGAAACGGGACTTCGCCGCCCACGCCGAGGGCCTCGGCGGCGAGAAGGAGTTCGGCGAACGGGGTCTTGAGCTGTGTGAGCGCGTCTTCTGGGCATCGGAGGTCTTCAAGCACACAGCAGATCGCCATGCCCTCCAGCTCACCGTCCAGCAGCTGCAACGTGAATACAAGCCCGTCATCCGTGGCTACGCGACAAAGCGCGCACGCAACCGCCACTGCCGGGGGATGGCGCGCAACCTCTTGAAGGCGTGGCCGGCGCTATGGACGTTCGCCAAGCATCCCGGCGTCGAGCCGACCAACAACCACGCCGAGCGCGCCCTACGCTCGGCGGTCATCTACCGCAAGCTCTCCTTCGGCAGCCAATCCGAGGGCGGCGAGCTACGCACCGCCCGAATGTTCTCGGCGCACACCACCTGCCGCCTTCAACGGCGCTCGCTGTTCGTCTACCTCACCGAGGCGCTGTCCGCGAGCGCCCGCGGAGATCCCGCGCCGCTGCTCAGCTGAGCGGAGCGAGGGACTGAACGCTTAC
>DATCFW010000324.1:0-2577 GCA_036509295.1 Solirubrobacteraceae bacterium
AGGCCCGCGACCCGGCACCGGATCGCCGACGCCCTCGAGCGCGCCGCGCTCACGGTGGACGCTGACCGCGGCCGGCTGCGGACCCCGCCGCGCCGGGGCGCCCTGGGCCCCAACCGTTCCGAGATGGTGCGGCTGGCGGCGCGGCTGCGTCACGACGGTCTGCTCTACGCTCGCGGGATCGCTCTCCTGGAACTGATAGTGATTGACGGAACCGGGCCGGCGTACACCGACCCGCGCGGCGAGGGGCTGGCCGCCCAGCTGCGGCTGGCCGCCGACAGCCTCGCCGGCTGAGTGGTTCGAAGCGGGCCACGACGCGGCCGATGACGCGGCTACGGGCGAGCGATCGGCTCGCGTCCGGGGTCCGTGCCGGCATCCCCTATGGGGCCGCCTCGCTGCTGCTCGGCCTGTCGTTCGGGGTGCTCGCTCGTCCGGTGATGGGACCGCTGGCGGCGATCGTCATGTCGGTGATCGTGTTCGCCGGGTCGGCTCAGTTCGCCGCGCTCGCGGTGCTGTCAGCCGGTGGCAGTGCCGCCGCCGCCATCGTCGCCGGCCTGCTGCTCAACCTCCGCTTCGTGCCGATGGGGATCGCGATCGCGCCGTCGCTGCGCAGCGGCCCGCTCGGGCGGGCGCTGCGCGGTCAGGCGCTGGTCGACGCCTCGTGGGCGCTGGCCAACCGTGGTGACGGCAGCTTCGACGTCGACTTCCTGCTCGGCTCGTCGCTCGCCCAGTACCCGGGCTGGGTGGGCGGCACCGTGATCGGCGCGCTGCTCGGCGGCGCGATCGGCAACCCGAGCTCGCTCGGGCTCGACGCCATCTTCCCGGCCTTCTTCCTGGGCCTGCTGGTGACCGAGCTGCGCCGCTCCCAGGCGCGGCTCGTCGCCGCCGTCGGCGCCACCATGGCCCTGGCGCTCACGCCGATCGCGCCCGCTGGGGTCCCGATCATCGCCGCGGCGCTCGCCGCGATGCTCGGGCTGCGACGCGCCGGGCACCAGCGGGCGGCGGAGCCGGCGGCCGTCGTCGCGGAGCGAGACGGATGACCGCGACGGTTTCGGGACGACCGCGATGGTGCCGACGGTGTGGATCACCATCGGCGGCCTGTGCCTGGGCACCGCCGCGATCAAGGCGTTCGGGCCGCTGGTGTTCGGCGGTCGGCGGCTGCCCGAGCTGATCGGCCGGGTGATCCCGCTGCTGGCACCCGCGCTGCTCGCGGCGCTGGTGATCACCGAGACGTTCGGCCACGACGCCTCGCTGGTCTTCGATGCCCGGGCCGGGGGTGTCGCCGCCGCGGCGGTGGCCCTGGCTGTCCGCGCCCCGCTGGTGGCCGTCGTGCTCAGCGCCGCGGCCGTCACCGCGCTGCTGCGGGCGCTCGGCTGACCCCGTAGTTGCGCTACCGCTGCTCGCGGGCCAGCTCGGGGGTCGCGTCCCACTCCTCGGACGGGTCCGCGGCAGGTCCGCCGCTGGCGTCGACGAGGATCCGGGAGAGCGCCGCCGGGGCGTCCCACATCGGGATGTGCCCGCTGTCGGGGAGGACCACGTTGTTGATCCGGTCCGGGACCCACACGGGCCGCCGGATCAGCCGGTCGTGGTCGGGCCACACGAAGGTGACGGGGCAGCGGAGCCGCTCGAGCCCCTCGAAGCGCCCCGCCCGCATGGCGTTGTTGACGGCGATGAAGTCGGGGGCGCGCGCGTACGCGCGCACGAGGTGGGCCGCCTGCGCTCGCGGGATCCGCCGTGGATGGGCGGCGGCGCTGGACAGAAGCAGCGAGCGGCCCATCGAGCTGGCGACCAGCGCGGACGACAGCGGCAGCGTGGCCCGGGCCAGGCGATGGGCGATCCCGGCCTTGGGGACGAGCGGCTCGGGCCACAGGCCGGCCGGCGCGATGCCGGTGACGCTGCGGGCGACGCCGGTCAGCCCCAGCTCCAGCGCCACCCATCCGCCTAGCGAGTTGCCGGCGAGGTGGGGACGGTCGAGCCCGATCGAGCGCAGTTGGTCGGCCACGGCCGTGGCCAGCGCCCGGGGGGTCGGGATCTGGTCGCGCAGCGGCTCTGACTCACCGAATCCCGGCAGGTCAATCGCGATCACCTCGCGGTGCTGCTCGAGCTGCTCCCGCAGGGGATCCCACACCCGACGATCGGCGCCCAGCGGGTGCAGCAGCACCAGTGGAGCCCCGCGGCCGGTCCGGTCATACGCGAGCGACATGGCTCGCGCTCAGCGCTCAGCCGCGATCGCCAGGGCGGCGCCGATCACCGCGGATCCGCCGCCCACCAGCACCGTGGCGCGGGCCGAGCCCGCGGGCAGCTCGTCACGGCCGACGACGGTGGCGACGACATCAGCGAGATCGCCGGCGACGCTGCCGGCCAGCCACGGACGGAGTGCGCCGCCGCGCAGCGCCGCGCCCAGCGCGCCGACATGGAGGATGAGCTCGCGGGCGCCCAACCCCTGCAACGGCACCTGTGTCGGCGCGGTCCCGGACGCCGGCCCGAGCCAGCGGGCGCCAAGCCGGCCCGGCGCCAGGATGAGCCCCGAGCCGTAGGCGATGCGCAGCCCGAGGACCGCGATCGTGACCGCTCGGATTG
>DATCFW010000325.1:0-10637 GCA_036509295.1 Solirubrobacteraceae bacterium
GCTCCGCACCATGGCCACCATCAGAATTCCACCAGTGCTGCGCCCCTCCGTGGGCGGGGAGAAGGAGCTCAGCGCCGACGGCGGGTCCGTCGGCGAGATCTTGCGCTCCGTCGCCGACGATCACCCAGACACCCAGTCCCAACTGTTCGCCGCCGATGGCGGTCTGAACCGGTACGTCAACGTGTACCTCAACGACGAGGACGTCCGCGTGCTCGACGGCTTGGACACCGCCGTCGGTGACAGCGACACGCTTGTCATCCTGCCGGCGATGGCCGGCGGCGCCGGCTGAGCCGACGCGGCGTATCCGCTGACCCGACGCGGCATCCGCTGACCCGACGTGGCGGCGGGGCGGCTTGCCGGGAAGGGTTCCCGACGGTTGGCGTCCTTGGGTGGGAGATGCATTTCCCACCCAAAGGAGCAGAGATGAAATCGGATCGCCGCCGCGCCACGGCGCTCGTCCTCGCGGTCGCCGCCGTCGCCGCGCTCGCGATGACCGCGCTCGCCGTCGCGAAGTCCACCACGCTTGGGGTCGTCACGGCCAAGCTGAGTGGCCCGTCGGGCTCGCGCACCGAGCCGATCGCAGTCAACTCCAAGGGCGTGGCGGTGTACGAGCTGCTGCCCGAGACCACCCACCACCTGCTGTGCACCTCCTCGACCTGCCTGCAGGTGTGGTCGCCGGTCAAGGTCGCCTCGGGCGCCAGGCTCAGCGCGGCGGGCGTGGGCGGCCGGCTCGGGACGGTCCGGCGCCAGGGCTTCACGCAGGTCACGCTCAGCGGCCATCCGCTGTACACGTTCATCGAAGATGCCGGCCGCCGGGGCGTCGCGGCGGGCGACGGCATCATGAGCTTCGGCGGGACCTGGCACGTGTTCAAGGAGCGGTAGCGCGGCGGCGGCCTCGCTATACTTCGTGAAGCAATGGCGGCCGAGAGCTTGAAGAACAGGCCCTGCGGAGGACGCTACGGCGACATCATCCAGGCGATCGGGCACACGCCGCTGATCGAGCTCAAGCGCCTCAGCCCCAAGCCGGGCGTGCGCATCTGGGCCAAGCTGGAGTCGCGCAACCCCACGGGGTCGGTCAAGGACCGCGTCGCCCGGGCGCTCATCGAGGACGCGGAGGACAAGGGCCTCATCCGGCCCGGTCAGACGATCCTCGAGCCCACGTCGGGGAACACCGGAATCTCGCTGGCGATGATCTGCGGCCACAAGGGCTACAACCTCAAGGTCGTGATGCCCGAGAACGTGACGCCGGAGCGCACCCAGCTGCTGCGGATGTACGGCGCCGAGATCGTCTACTCCGAGGGCTCCAAGGGGTCCAACGGGGCGGTCGAGAAGGCGCTCGACATGGCCGAGTCCGACGCGTCGTACTACATGCCCTACCAGTACGGCAACCAGGCCAACCCCGACGCCCACTACAACGGCACGGCGCTGGAGATCCTCGAGGAGCTCGACGAGGTGGCGGCGTTCGTGGCCGGCCTGGGCACCGGCGGGACGCTGATGGGCAACGGCCGCCGCCTGCGCGAGGAGTTGGGTGACAGCGTCAAGATCGTCGCCGCCGAGCCGATGCAGGGCGAGCCGGTCCAGGGCCTGCGTTCGCTCGACGACGGCTTCATCCCCCCGATCATCGATCTGTCGCTGTTGGACCGCAAGATCTTCGTCACCAATCACGACGCGATCGTGTGGACGCGCAAGCTGCTCGACGAGGAGCGCCTGTTCGCCGGAGTCTCCTCCGGCGCGATCGCCCGCGTCGCGGTCCGGATCGCCGGCGAGCTCGACGAAGGCAACGTCGTGTTCATCGTCTGCGACGACGGCTGGAAGTATCTGTCGTCGGGGATCTACACGCGCCCCGTCGAAGAGATCGAGAACCTGGACTCCACCGTCTGGTGGTGAATCAGACCCGCCCGCCCGGTGCGTCGCGACGCGCCGTGCTGACCGGCGCGGGGACGGCACTGGCCGGGGCGATCGCGCTCGGCGGCTGCGGCCGCGCGGCCACGGCGCGCAAGGCGGTGAAGCGGCTCCCCAAGGCGCTGATGGAGTCAGACGTCCGGATCCTCTCCGCGGCGCTCGCGCTCGAGCGTCGCGCGGTGGCGGCCTACGTCGCCGGGATCCCGCTGTTGCCCCATCCCCAGGCCAAGGCGGCGCGGCAGTTCCTCAACGAGGAGCTGGAGCACACCGGAGAGCTCATCTCCCTGATCACGGCGGCCGGCGCCAAGCCCCCGCCGCGCGCTGACAGCTATCCGCTCGGTCACCCGAGCGATGGCGCCGGGGTGCTGGCGCTCCTGCACTCGCTCGAGACGCTCCAGGTCAGCAACTACCTGCAGTCGATCCCGCACCTGTCGCCGGGCCCGGTCCGGGCCGCGGTGGCGTCGATCCTCACGGTGGACGCCCAGCACCTCACGATGGTGCGCTTCATCCAGGGGCAGACACCGGTGCCGTCGGCGTTCGTCAGCGGCGCGGAGTAGCTGCAGCTTGCCGGCGCAGACCAGACGCGAGCTGCTGCGCGGCGGCGCCGCGGGGGCGGGTGGGGCAGCGGCTGGGGTCCTGCTGGCGGCGGCGTCGGCCCAGGCCGCTCCGGCGCCGGCGGCGGTCTCGGTGACCGATCGGCTGCAGCGACTCATTCGGATCGAGCTGCTGCTGGCGTTCAGCTACCGCCACGTGCTCGCCTCGTCCGTGCTCACCCCGCGGGCCCGGCGCACCCTCACGCCGTTCGTGGCCCACGAGCAGGCGCACATCGCGGCGTTGGAGCGGGAGTTGACGGCGCGGGGCGCGACCCTGCCGGCGGCCCCGGCGAGCGTGGCGGCGGCTAATCACGACCTCGGTCACCGCAAGGTGGGTGGCCGGCTCGGCCAGCTGCGCGGTGACCTCGACGCCGTGCGCCTGCTGCTCACGCTCGAACAGGTCACGATCGGCGCCTACTTCGTGGCGTTGCTCAAGCTTGAGGAGACCGGCCTGATCGAGCTGGCGTCGCAGATCATGGCTAACGAGGCCCAGCACGACGCGATGCTCGGGCTGCTCATGCCACCGAACAAGCCCGCCGACGCCGTCCCCTACGGTCTCGTGCAGGGCCTGCAGTGACCGGGCCGGTGACCGCTCACCCTCGATGGGTGCCCGGACCCGGGTAACCTCGACGGCGATGCGGATCTCCCGCCCGATGTATGACGACATGGTGGCCCACGCGCGGGCCGATGCCCCCAACGAGTGCTGCGGAATCCTGTCCACCAGCGGCGGGCAGGCGCAGCGGCTCTATCGCGTTCCCAACACCGAGGCGAGCGCGCTCAAGTTCGTGATGGATCCGCGGGAGCAGCTCCGCGTCTACACCGAGATCGACGACGCCGGCCTGGACCTGGGTGCGATCTATCACTCGCATACCCGCAGCGCTCCGTACCCCTCGCAGACCGACATCAACTTCTCCGCGCCTTGGCCGGGTGTGGTGTGGATCATCGTCGGATTGGCCGATGGGGACCCCGAGGTCCGCGCTTACGAGATCAGCGACGGCCGGGTGGCCGAAGCCGAGCTAACCGTCGACTGACATGACCCCGCGGGTGCGCGAGTCGTCGCTCGTCTGCCCGGGGTGCGGGGTCCGGTTCGGCGCCGACGCGCGGTTCTGCCCGGACTGCAAGCTGCCGCTCGTGCTGGCGGATGCCGCGCCGCCGGAACGCTCCGAGCGCCACGAGCGCGCCCGCAAGGTCAAGCCGCAGCTCGCTGAGGGCGAGCTGGTCAAGGTGGCATGGGCGCGCAACCAATCCGAGGGCGAGTTCATCCAGGGGCTGCTGCTGGAGGAGGGCGTGCCGAGCATGCTGCGCCGCAGCGCCGGCTTCGACGTGCCCGACTTCCTCGCCGCCGGGCCGCGTGATGTGATGATCCCGATCTCCGGCGTCGACGCCGCGCGCGAGATCCTGCTGCAGACCGAGCTGATCGGGGACGAGCCGGTCGGCCGGGTCGTCAGTCCGGGCCGGCTGCTCACCGGCCTGCTGCTGGCGCTCGCATTCGGGGCGCTCGTCGTCTGGCTCGTCTCGCTGGTGATTCACTGACGCTGCCGGCTCACTGAGCGGCGGCGAACCGCGCCAGGTGCCCGTGCCAGGCGCCCGAGATGTCGGCCATCGAGCGCCCCCCGAACGCCTCTCGCAGGGCGGCCTCGGGGCCCTGCGGATGCAGCCGGGAGGCAAATCGGGCGGCGGCAGCGGGGGTGGGTGCGTCCGATTCCCGCACGAGCAGATCGATCACCGTGCCCCCGAGCAGGGCGGCGTCACGACGCCCGGGCGGAAAGCTCGGCCTTCCGCCCTCGCGCAGGCGCCGAGCGATCGCCGGGCGGGCATGCTCAGTCTGGCCGCCGAACCAGCGCGCCGCCCCCTCCAGCAGCCACGCCCAGCGTAGCTCCCGCCGGAGCCGCAGCGCGGGCATCACCCGGGCCAGGTCCCGGTTGGACTCGATGATGACGCGGCGGGCATAGAGACAGGCGGCGCTGCATTCGAGCATCTCCGCCGAGCCCGTCACGGCGGACGCCCGCGCGCGCAGGCGGGCCGGCTCGAGCATGTGCAGCTCACGGCGCCCGCTCCAGCCCACGACGTAGCGGCGCGACGCCGGAGCGGTCGCCAGCCAGGACAGCGGGAACAGCGGATTGGTGAGGACCATTCCGGCCAGGCCGTCGTGGAGCACGATCGTCAGATCGTCCGGCGTCCGGGCAAACACGGTCCGCAGACTCTCCCGCGCGCGCTCCATTGATTGGAGCACGCGGTGGGCATCGTCGGCGGCGGACGAGTCGTGGCGCGCGGTGAACGAGGCCGAAACCGTCTCCACCCACGTCATCAGCGTCCACCGACCGGCCGGGTCCGGCTGGTGCGGACCCGGCGGCGGCCGGCTGGCGAAAACGTCAGACGAGGACGGGCTGGCGATCGGAGGCGATCGACGAGATCTCCTCGAACGCCCGCTCGAACTCCTCGTCAGAGAGCACGGGTGTGCCCTCGAACGGGAGGTCGCGCGTGAGCTCCAGCCAGGAGCGACAGCCGCCGTATTCCTCGCGAACCTTGACGGTCACGGGCCGCGGGATGCGGTACGTGCGCAGCAGGATCACGTGGAGCGGGTGACGCCGCTTCCACGCCAGGCGCTTCTCGGCGTAGTCCGGGGTCCACACGTAGAACGGGGACAGCGCGTCGACGGCGCGACGATCGGTGATCGTGAAATGCGCCGCCACCTCCGCCCACGCCCGGATACGGACGCGGTCGGGCTGGTTGAGCGGCTCACCGCGATGCAGCGATTGGGGATGCGGCTCGCCGTCTGACCACACGCCCTCCTCGAGGGCGCGAGACAGCTCCGGACGGTGGGACTCACGCACCAGATCGGTGCGCTGATGATCGAACGTCGGGTACAGGAAAAACCGCTCGTAGTCCAGCTTGAAATGTTTATCTGGCTCTCGGATACCGCCCTTGCGGAGCGTTAAAAGCTGCTCGCCTTCAGCGAGCGCCCGCACTGTGACGGCCCATTCTTTAAAAGCAATCGGCATAAGAGATAAGAGGGAAGACGGGGGTTGTTGTCAGAAGTCCCGCGCACGACGAATGTTCGTCGCAACGGCAGCGACAGGACGTATCGGACTATATGCGAGAGATCGGCATTTTCCAAATTGACCTGGAAATACACGCGTTTCACCCTCCCTCCATGGGGGGCTGAAACTACGCATCTGTAAGTCAGTGGCCGATCCGTGGCGCCGAGGCTGTGGTGGCTACAGCTCGGTTCCGCCCGCGTTCTGCAGCGGCTCGATCATCGCCGCAAAGTCGTCGTCGGCGTGGCCCAACCCCATCGCCGCGATCAATATCTCGCGAGTGTACGCCGCGCTGGGGAACGGCACCCCGAGCGCCTGTCCTTCCTGCAGGCAGAGCCCGACGTCCTTGAGCATGTGCTCGAGCTTGAACAGCGTCGTGTAATCGTGCTCGCGCATCGGTCCGGCTTTCAGCGCGAGCATCGCCGACCCTCCGGCGCCCGCGCCCATCACCTCGACGAGCGCGTCCAGATCGACGCCGGCGCGCGCCCCGACGACGAGCGCCTGCCCGAGCACCGCGGCGTTGCAGGCGGCGACCGCGTTGTTGAGCAGCTTGACCATCTGTCCCTGTCCCTGGGGTCCGGCGTGGACGATCAGCGCGCCCATCGCATCGAACAGCGGGCGCGCCCGCTCGAAGTCGGCGACGTCACCCCCGACCATGATCGTCAGCGTGCCGTCGGCCGCCTTGGGCGACGAGCCCGTCACCGGTGCGTCGAGCAGCTTCAGTTCGCGGGTCGCCAGCTGCGCGGCGATCTCGTGGGTGGCGGCCGGGCCGATGGTCGAGCAGTCGATGAAGATGGTGCCCGCGGCCGCTGCCGTCGCCGCTCCGTCGTCGCCCAGCAGCACCGACTCCACCTGCGGGCCGTCGACGACCATGGTGATCACGAACTCCGCGTTCGCGGCCGCCTGCGCCGGAGTGTCCGCGAGCGTCGCGTCGTGCTCAGCGCAGAACGCCTCGGCGGTCGCCGCTGTGCGGTTCCACACGGTCAGCTCAAAGCCGGCGGCGGCGACGTTGGCCGCCATCCGCGAGCCCATGATGCCCAGCCCAAGAAACGCGACCCGCCCGCTCACTCCGTGAATCATTGCGGGTTTCCGAAGCCGCCGCCTCCCGGGGTCTCGATCCGCAATCGTTGCCCCGGCGCCAGCTCCCCGATCGATTTCGGCTCGAGCGCCTGCCCGTCCAGGAGATTGCGCCCGGCTGCGCCGGGCCGGCCGCCGTGCGCTCCGGGTGGGCGGTGGCGCCGGCGCTCAGTGATCAGCGAGTAGCGCAGCGGGGCGAGCGCCTCGATCTCCCGCACGACGCCGTCGCCGCCGCGATGGGCGCCGGCGCCGCCCGATCCCCGCCGCAGCGAGTACTCGATCATCCGCATCGGGAATTCGAGCTCGAGCGCCTCGATCGGCGTGTTGAGCGTGTTGCTCATCGCCACGTGGACGCCGCTCGGGCCGTCGGCGTCGGCGCAGGCGCCCTGGCCGCCGCCGATCGTCTCGTAGTAGACAACGTCATCGTCGCCGAGCGTGAGGTTGTTCATCGTGCCCTGCCCGAGCGCGTGGCCGAATGCCGCCAGCACGACGTCGGCGACCCGGGACGAGGTCTCGACGTTGCCGCCGACCACCGCTGCCGGCGAACGGGCGTTGAGCAGCGACCCCTCCGGTACGATCACGGTGATCGGGCGGTAGGCGCCGGCGTTGGCGGGGATGTCAGGGTCGGTGAGGACCCGGACGGCGAAATAGCACGCGGACCGCGTCACCGCCAGCGGGCAGTTGAGATTGCCGCCGTGCTGGTCGGCGGTGCCGGTGAAGTCCAGGGTCAGCCCGTCGCCGCTCACGGTGGCGCGCAGGCAGATCGTCAGGTCGCCCTCCTGCGCCTCCAGGACGTCCTGCGCGGTGCGCGCGCCGTCATCGAGATCCTGGAGGGAGGCTCGGGTGCGGCGCTCGGCGTAATCGAGCACCTCGGTGTAGGCCGCCCGCAGCGCGTCGACACCGACCCGCTGGGCAAGCTCCTGGACTCGCAGGGCGCCGGCGCGTCCCGCCGCCAGCTGGGCCCGGAGATCGGCGCGACGCTGGTCAGGCCGGCGCATCTGACCGCTGAGCTGCGCGATCGCGGCGTCGTTCAGGATGCGCGGCTCAATCACGACGCCCTCGTCGGCGAGCGTGTGGCTGTCCGCTGGCATCGAGCCGGGGGTCGGTCCGCCGACGTCGGCGTGGTGGGCGCGGTTGGCGGCGAACGCGATCAGAACCCGGCCTCGCCCCCCACCGACGGGCGGGTCGCCGGCGACGAACACCGGGGTGATCACCGTGATGTCGGGCAGATGGGTCCCGCCCCGATACGGATCGTTGAGGATCCACGAGCGCCCGGGCGCGTGCTCCTGCCCGAGCACCGACGCCACCGCGGCCGGCATCGCGCCGAGGTGCACCGGAATGTGCTCGGCCTGCATCACCATCGCCCCGTCGGGATCGAACAGCGCCGTCGACGCGTCGCGCCGCTCCTTGATGTTGGCCGAGTGCGCCGAGCGGATGAGCACCGCGCCCATCTCCTCGCAGATGGCGTGCAGCGCGCCGGTGAGCACCTGGAGCTCGACCGGGTCCATCAGCTTCGCGCCCGCAGGTGGATCGTGCCGGTGTCGTCGACCTCCCCGGCCCACTCGCCCGGTACCAGCAGCGTCGACTCGGGCAGCTCCAGCACCGCCGGACCGGCGATCATCGTGCCGGGCGCCGGCGTGCCGCGCAGGACGGCGAGGGTGACCGTCTCGCCGTTCAGGGCGGCCGACCGCTCACCGCGCGTCGGCTCGTCGTCGGTCGCCGCCTCGCCGAGCGACACGTCGGCTCCGGGGATGCTCGCCGACACGCGCAGCGTCACCAGCTCGAGCGTTTGGGCGGCATCGCGGTACCCGTAGCGCTCCTCGTGCAGCGCCTCGAACGCGTCGCGCAGCTCCGCGGGCTCCGGGGCGAGCGATCCCGCGACCGCCAGCTCGAACGCCTGGCCGCGGTAGCGCAGCTCGTAGGTGGCGCGCAGCTCGGCCTGGGACTCGCCGAGCTGCGCGCGGGCGGTCTCGCCCAGCTCTGACACGAGCGAGGCGATCGCGTCGGCGGTCAGCCCCTCCCCGCGCAGGAACACGCTGCGCTGCACGTCGCGGCGGCGGGGGGAGACGACGAGCCCGAGCGCGGCCAGCACGCCCGACGCGCGGGGGACGACGATCTCGGTGATCCCCAGCTCGGCGGCGACCGCGGCGGCATGCAGCGGACCGGCGCCGCCGAACGCGAGCAGCACGTAGCGGCGCGGGTCGATCCCCCGCTCGATGGTGACCACCCGCAGCGCCCGCACCATCTCGGCGTTGGCGACCCGGATGATCCCCTCGGCGCACGCGGGCGGCGTCAGGTGCAGCTCGGCCGCCAACCCCTCGATGGCCCGGGCTGACGCCTCGGGGTGCAGCGGCACGCCGCCGGCCAGCGGCGCGTCGGCGGCCAGGTACCCGAGCAGCAGATTGGCGTCGGTGACGGTGGGCTCGGTCCCGCCGCGGCCGTAGCAGGCCGGGCCGGGCTCGGCGCCGGCCGATCGCGGCCCGACGCGCAGCACGCCGCCGGCGTCGCGCCACGCGATCGAGCCGCCGCCGGCGCCGACGGTGTGGATCGCGACCATCGGCAGCGCGAGCGGGCGTTGCGCAATCGTCCCCGCGCTCTGCTCCTGGACGGCGCCGCCGTCAACGACGCATACGTCGCACGATGTGCCTCCCATGTCGAAGCACAGGGCATCGGGGGTGCCGCTGGACCGGGCGACGTACGCCGCCCCGGCCGCGCCGCCGGCCGGGCCTGACAGGACCGTCCAGGCGGCGTGGTCGGCGGCGGACTCGAGGTCGATGAGCCCGCCGTTGGACTGCATGATCGCCGGCTCGGGCACCCCCGCCGCGTCGCAGCGCCGGGCCAGCTCGCGCAGGTAGCCGGCGAGCAGCGGTGACAGCGCGGCGTCGACCTCGGTAGTGGCGGCGCGCTCGTACTCGCGGAAGGTGCCGACCACCTCGTGTGACAGCGACACGTGGACTCCCGGCAGCACCGCCGCCAGCGCCTCGCCGATGGCCCGCTCGTGGGCGGGATGGCGGTAGGAGTGCAGCAGCATGACGGCGACCGCCTCGGGGGCGGACCGCGCCACAGCCTGCGCCAGCGCGCGGGCGGCGTCGCCATCGAGCTCGCGCAGGACCCCGTCGGGGGTCATTCGCTCCGGCGCCTCGAATCTCCGCTCCGGCGGGGTGAGCGGCGCCGGACGCGCCGCGCACAGCCGGTACAGCTCCGCCCGGTCCTGGCGCCCGAGCGCGACGATGTCAGCGAATCCCTCGGTGGCGATGAACGCCGTCCGCGCGCCGCGCCCCTCCAGCAGCGCGTTGGTCGCCACCGTCATCCCATGGGCGAACCTGGTGATCTCATCGGGCTGCGCCCCGGCCCGCGCCAGCGCGGCGCGGATCGCCGCCAGCACGCCCGCCGACTGGTCGTGCGGGCTGGTCAGCGCCTTGGCCGTCACCAGCCGCCCGTCGACGACCAGCACGGCATCCGTGAACGTCCCGCCGACGTCGACGCCGAGGAGCATCGCGGGCACGGTACTCAAAGCCGCCCAACCACAGGGCCGCGCCAGCGGCCCCACCAACTCCTACGCGGCCAGGGCGGGCACGAGCTCCTCGGTCTCGGCCAGGTGCTGGTGCGACGGGCAGTAGCCGTTGTGCGGCAGCGGCATCCGCTGGCACGGGAGGCCCTTGCGGGTGCTCGCCCGGCACTGCAGCGGGTTGCCGTACAGGTCGAAGCCGTTCTGGGGCTGCGTGCGTAGGAACTCGTCCGCGCACGCCAGATACCGATCTATCACCCGGAGCACGCGGGGTTGCGCGCTCATCGGGAAGTAGGCGCGGATGTCGGTGAACAGCGTCCGCGCCGGGCGCGCGAAGTAATGGCGGTCGGTCGCCATCCGCTCCACCGCCGCTTCGCACGCGCGCAGCACGCGCTCATGATTGGCGTGCGGACAGGCGGCGTGCGGATCCTCCACGATCTCACTGGCGATCTCCCGGTAGATCGCTCTGCTGAACCGATACATACGGGCTCTCTCCACTCCTTTCGGCGCCCCAGGGGG
>DATCFW010000326.1:0-2909 GCA_036509295.1 Solirubrobacteraceae bacterium
CCACAAGAACGAGTGCGTGATGGTCACAATCGGATACCAGCACTCTCCGCGGGAGAAGATCTTCCAGGCGGTGATCGACCAGGTGGAGGTCAAGCGCGTCCGCGATCTGAGCCCCCGCGAAATCGAGCACGACAACCCCGAGTTTCGCCGCGTCGACGAGATGGTTCACTTCCTCGAGCAGATCTACGGCCGCAAGGTCGCCATGGATGACACCGTCACCGTCGTGCGCTTCTCTCAGATCATCGAGCAGCCGGCCGAGGGCCTCCGCGACCGGATGCACGGTCTCGGCGGCGCCCGCAACTAAGCCCGGATCCACGCCGGCCGCGTCCGGGTCGCCCCGTTGGCCGGGTCGATTCCCCGCGGTGCGGGGTACGCTTGAACACGATGATCTCTACCAACCAGCTCAAGAACGGCAACCACATCGAGGTGGACGGCACCGTGTTCAAGGTGCTCGAGTTCCAGCACGTCAACCCCGGCAAGGGGGCGGCGTTCGTGCGCACGAAGCTGCGTCGGGCCTCTGACGGCAACGTCATCGACAAGACCTTCCGCGCCGGCGAGAAGTTCCGCTCGATCCGCACCGAGGTGCGGCGCATGCAGTTCCTGTATGCCGACGGCGAGGACGCCCACTTCATGGACAGCGAGTCCTACGAACAGCTCACCGTGCCCCAGGAGCAGCTCGAGGACGAGCTCCGCTTCACCAAGCCCAACGATGAGGTCGAGCTGCTGGTGATGGACGGGCAGCCCGGCGGGCTGCAGCTCCCAACCGCCGTCGACCTCGAGGTCACCCAGACCGAGCCCGGGCTGCGCGGAGACACCGCGTCGGGCGGCGGCAGCAAGCCGGCGACGCTGGAGACGGGCGCGGGCGTGCAGGTGCCGCTGTTCGTCAACATCGGCGACAAGGTGCGCGTCGACACCCGCACCGGCAAGTACCTCTCCCGCGCGTAGCGGCTCGCGCGCTTCGGGCCGGCTCAGGCGTGCGGCTCGCGCCCGCGGTACACCTCGGCCAGCGCGACCGCCGTCGCCACCCCGGCGTTGAGGCTCTCCAGGCCGGCTCGGCCGCCGGGGATCCGGACGAGCGCGTCGCATTCTCCTCGGGTGCGGTGGCGCAGGCCCTCGCCCTCGGCGCCGACGACGAGCACCGTCTTGGCGTCGAACTCGGTCTGCGCCAGCGTCCGCTCGCCGCGCTCGTCGAGCCCGTAGATCCAGAAGCCCATCCCCTTGAGGATCTGCAGGCTGCGGGCGAGGTTCGTGATCCGGTAGGTGCGGACGAGCTCGGCGCCGCCGACGGCCACCCGCGCCACCAGCGGCGACACCTCGGCGGCCCGGTTCTTGAGGATGAGCACGGCATCGACGCCGAAGAACGCCGCGCTGCGCAGGATCGTGCCGAGGTTCTGGGGATCGGAGATCTGATCGAGCGCGAGGACGACGCCGGCGTCGGCGAGCTGGTCCAGGTCGCCCTCGTTGAGGACCGGTCGCGGCGTGGTGAGCACGACGATCCCCTGATGCTTGTCGTCATCCGAGACGCCGCCCACGCGGCGGAACTCCGGCCACGGCAGCAACTCGGCCTGGATGCCGGCGCTCCGGGCGAGATCGATGAGATCGCGGTGGTAGGACTCCTTGCCGGCGATCACCAACCGCCTCACCGACTCCGGCCGGGCGAGCAGCACAGCGCGGACCGAGTGCTTGCCGAAGACCTTGTCCACGCGGGGGACGGTATCGCGCGCCGGTCCGGGCCCGGCTCCGCCCCGGCTCCGCCGCGGCCCGTCCTCCGCCGCGGGCCCGTCCTCCGCCGCCGGCCCGCCCTCCGCCGCGGCCCGCCCCCACCTTCGCAACCCGGCCTGGACACGAAATTGTCTGGCACTCTTAACACGAGAGTGCCAATTGGCCTTGATTAGCTCCGCACGCAAGCTATAGTCAGAGCCGCGCTGGCACTCTGACTACGCGAGTGCCAGGCGCCGACTGTCGCAACTTCTAACGGAGGTCGGATCATATGAAGCTCAAGCCCCTCGGCGATCGCTTGATCGTACGGGCCATCGAGGAGGAGGAGACCACCGCGAGTGGCATCGTCCTGCCCGATACCGCCAAGGAGAAGCCCCAGAAGGGCAAGGTCCTCGCCATCGGCGACGGCAAGATCAACGAGGACACCGGCAAGCGCACTCCGCTTGACGTCGCTGAAGGCGACGAGGTCCTCTACAGCAAGTACGGCGGCACGGAGATCAAGGTGGACGGCGAAGAGCTGCTCGTCCTCCGCGAGTCCGACGTCCTGGCCAAGGTCCAGTAGAGCCGCTCAGAGAACTCGTTTAGGAGAACCAGACACATATGGCACATAAAGAACTGAAGTACGACTCGGAGGCCCGCAAGGCGCTCGAGCTCGGCGTCGACGCGGTAGCCAACGCCGTCAAGGTCACGCTCGGCCCCCGTGGCCGCTATGTCGTCCTTGACAAGAAGTTCGGCGCCCCCACGATCACCAACGATGGTGTCACCATCGCCCGCGAGATCGAGGTTGAGGACGTCTTCCAGAATCAAGGGGCCCAGCTCGTCCGCGAGGTCGCCACGGCGACCAACGACGTGGCCGGTGACGGCACCACCACGGCGACCGTGCTGGCTCAGGCGATCGTTCGCCAGGGTCTGAAGAACGTCGCTGCCGGGGCCAACCCGCTGGCGCTCAAGCGCGGCATCGAGCGCGCTGTTGACCAGGTGGTCAAGAACATCGAGCTCCAGTCCAAGGAGATCTCCGGCAAGGATCAGATCGCCCGCGTGGCGACCATCTCGGCCGGCGACGATGAGATCGGTGACGTCATCGCCGATGCGATCGACAAGGTCGGCAAGGACGGCGTGGTCAACGTCGAGGAGGGCCAGACGTTCGGCATGGACCTCGAGTTCACCGAGGGCATGCAGTTCGACAAGGG
>DATCFW010000327.1:0-3956 GCA_036509295.1 Solirubrobacteraceae bacterium
CGAGCTCGTGGGGGAGGTGGAAGCTGCGCAGCGCGTCGCGCACCTGCCGGCGATCGGGCACCACCGTCGCCGTCGCTGCTGCCGCGGCCGCGGCTGTGGCCGCGGCCACCGGTGCCGGTGCCGGTGCCGGTTCGGTGAGGCCGAGCTCGCCGTACACGAACGTTCGCAACGCCGCGAACAGGCCGCCGGGCCCGTGATCGATCCGGTGACACTCGAGGTGGTGGGCCCCGAAATCGCAATCGAGCTCAGGTAGGTACTCGGCGCCGGCCGTCGCGGCGAACTGCCGCGCCCCCGGGTTGCGGGGATTGACCGGGAGGTAGGTGAAGCGGGGATTGACGACCCCCGAGCGCAGGATGCCGGCCATTCCCAGCATCGCCTTCACCCGCCCTCCAGGGCCGCCGATGGCGCTGTCAGAGGTCTGCCCTGCCGGCCAGCCGGTGAAGTCGAACGAGTCGTGCCACAGCACCGCGTCGCCGAGGTGGCCGTCGACGCGAGCGTGGGCGAGCCACGGCCCACGATCGGATCCTCGTCGGCGAATGCGGGCGCGGTGCTCGGGCTCATGCACACCAGGAACCCGCACACGTGGTCCTGGCGATCGCGGGCGATGGCGGCCCGGTCCGGAGCGTCGGTGACGAATCGGCGGGTCAGCTCCCACCAGCGATCAAGCCCGCGCTCGGCCATCAGCTGCGCCATCCGCTCGGCATCCCCGGCCCGGACGTCATCGATGCGGTAGTCGATGCTGCCCTCCCAGCCAAAGCCCCAGCGGACCACCGAGTTGTCGATCAGGTGCGCCATCTCGATCGTGATCAGCGGATCGCCCCGGCCGGCTTGTTCGTACAGGTAATCGACGATGCGCCGTCGCAGCTCGCGGTCGCGGTCCGTCGCGGCGCCGCAGGTCGGCGCGCAGCGCTTTGCGCACGAGCTCGTGGAGCGCCAGCCCGTCGCCCACGGGCTCGCTGAAGCTCAGGCCCCGCAGCCGCTCATAGGCGCCGTCGGCGTCGCCCTCGGCGAGCACCGCGCCGAGCATCTCCGCCGTCGTCACCCGCGCGATCGCGGCCACCGCCAGCAGCGAGAATCGGACGCTGCCCAGCTCCGCCTCCGCCAATCGCCGGATCAGCGAGCGCAGCATCTCCGGGTCCTCGGCGTCGGCGGCGGGATGCCAGTCGCGGTCAGCGCCGGCGGCGTCGGCGGCGAGCGCCAGGGCCAGCGGCGAGCCGTCCGCCCACTGGACGATGGCGGTCCGGCGCTCGTCGGTGACGCCGTGGGCCGACAGGAGCGCCAGCGCCTCCGGGGCGCCGAGCTTGCCGAGCTCGAACTCGCCCGCCACGGCCTCCCGACCGCCCTGGAACCACGACTCCTCGGGCGGATTGCGCCCGGCGATGACCACCACCGCGGTGTCCGGAAGCCTCGGCAGGAGGGCCCGCCGGAGATGTCCGCCGAGTCCGTTCATCCGTTCGTAGGTGTCAATCAGGACGAGCGGGCGGGGGCTTCCGGCGGCGGCGGACAGCAACGTGTCGAGCGTCTCGGGCGAAGGCGTCAGCTCCCGCCCCTCGACGACGAACCGCTCCCAGCCGCGGGCCTCGGCGCGCCGCGCGAATTCGCGCAGCAGCGTGCTCTTGCCGATCCCGCCCGGTCCGTAGACGTGGATCACGCTCATCGCGGAGTCCTCGGCCAGGCAGCTCTCCAGCGCGGCGAGCTCCACCGCGCGCCCGACGAACCGCAGGCGATCGACGGTTTCGAGCCGGGACGCGAGCGTACCCCTATCGGCTCCGCCCGCCGGCGCGCGGAGATCGATCCGGTCCGTGGAGGCTGAGACAGTAATGAGATTTCCGGGATCTGGCAATCGAGCCGCGCGCCGGTGCAGCGCACAACGGGACCGATTCGAGACCGCGGTGACACTGACGCCACCGCGACCATCGGGCAGACTGCCCGCGGCGAAGACGATGATCGTGGCGCTCACCGGCACGGGGGAGACGGACGGGGATGGTCAACTGAAATGAAGGGCCTCGAGGAGATGACGGCGACGGCGAACGCCGCGGTCGCCGCCGGCGAGGACGTGACGGTGACGATCGCCGACATGCGCCAGGTCGGTTTCATCAATTTCGATCCGATGATGGAGTTCGACGCCACCGTGATGCCTGACGGCCGGCCGGCGTATCTGCTGACGTTCCGTCAGATGATCACCCAGCCGCAGCTCGTCGGGCTGCGCTGCGGCGTTGCCCTCCCGGGTCGCGTCAGCCCCGGCAACCCATCGGCGGTGTGGCTGTATTTATCGGACGGCGTCTGAGCTCGTGCACCGTCGTCGGGGGCCCGGCCGGCGAGCGGGACCGGGGGGCCGGCGCGGGACCGGTGGCCCGCGGTTCAGGGGGCCGGACGTGGATCTCGGGACCGATCCGCCGCGTGGGGCGGGCGGATCGGTCCCGAGCCCAGTCTCGGCTGATGGGACGCGAACGGCGCTTACAGGTTGACGGCGACGTACTTCGTGTCCAGGTACTCCTCGATCCCCTCGTAGCCGCCCTCGCGGCCGAAGCCCGACTGCTTGACGCCGCCGAACGGCGCCTGGGCGTTGGAGACGATCCCCTGGTTGAGGCCGATCATGCCGGTCTCCAGGCGCTCGCACACGCGCAGGGCGCGCTTGAGATCGTTGGTGAACACGTAGGCGACGAGGCCGTACTCGGTGTCGTTGGCCGCGGCGATCGCCTCGTCCTCGTCGGCGAACCCCTTGATCGGGGCGACGGGGCCGAAGATCTCCTCGCTGAGCAGCTTGGCGTCATCGGGGATGTCGGTGAGCACGGTGGGGTTGTAGAAGTACCCGGCGCCGTCGCGGGCGTGGCCGCCCACCACCGCGGTCGCACCGCGGGCGATCGCGTCGGAGACGAGGTCTGAGACCTTGCCGCGCTGGGAGTCGTCGATGAGCGGCCCGACGTCGGTGCTCTCGTCGACGCCACGGCCGAGCGTAAGGGCGCCCATCTTCGCGGCGAGCTTCTCCGCGAACTCGGCGGCGACCGGCCCCGCGACGTGGAAGCGGTTGGCCGACGTACAGGCCTCGCCCATGTTGCGCATCTTGGCCAGCATCGCCCCGGCCACCGCGGCGTCGATGTCGGCATCCTCGAACACGAGGAACGGGGCGTTGCCGCCGAGCTCCATGGACAGCCGCAGCAGCGTGTCCGACGCCTGGGCCATCAGCCTTCGGCCGACTTCGGTGGAGCCGGTGAAGGACATCTTGCGCAAGCGCGGATCGGCGATCAGCGGCCCGCTCGTCTCGCTCGACGACGACGCCGTGAACAGGTTGAGAACGCCGCCGGGGAGGCCGGCCTCCTCGAGGATCTTCGCCAGCGCCAGCATCGACAGCGGCGTCTGCTGGGCGGGCTTGACCACCATCGTGCACCCGGCGGCGACCGCCGGCCCGATCTTGCGCGTGCCCATCGCCAGCGGGAAGTTCCAGGGGGTGATCATCAGGCACGGGCCGACCGGCTGCTTCATCGTCAGGACGCGGCCGGCGCCGTTGGCGGCGACGCTGTAGCGCCCGTCGATGCGCACCGCCTCCTCGGAGAACCAGCGGAAGAACTCGGCGGCGTAGGCGATCTCGGCCAGCGACTCCTTGATCGTCTTGCCCATCTCCAGGGTCATCAGCAGCGCGAGGTCATCCTTGCGCTCGATGATCAGCTCGAACGCGCGGCGCAGGATCTCACCGCGCTCGCGCGGGGCCATGGCGGCGAACTCGGGGCCGGCGGCGACGGCGGCGTCGAGCGCCGCCTTGGCGTCGTCGACGGAGGCATCGGCGACATCGCAGAGGGATTCCTGCGTGGATGGGTCCTCGACGGAGATCGTCCCCTTCGCGCCGTCACGCCATTCACCGGCGATGTACAGCTGCTTGGGGACCTGATCGACGACCTGCTGTTCTTGGGATGCGGTAATCGTGGTCATGGACGCAACCTACTACGAGCCTGCCCGAA
>DATCFW010000328.1:0-7348 GCA_036509295.1 Solirubrobacteraceae bacterium
CCGGTTGATGGAAAATCCGGCCGGTCGGCGTGAATTTTCCGGGCCTGTCGCGTGAGCAGCACGGTTGATGGAAAGCCCGCCGGCAGCGGGACGAATTTTTCATGGGGCGGGCGGCTCCACGCCGGGGAGCTGGCGCGGCCACGGCATCTGCGTGTGCTCGACGCCGCCGATCTGGTCAGCTCGGAGCGGTGAAGTGGCAACATGATCCATTCGCTCGGCAACAGGTGAGGTGGCGATGTCTGAGGCAATCCGCAAATTCAAGGGGCTCCCCCTGGTCAAGCAGGCGGCGATCGTGGCGATCACCGCGTGGAACGTCGCTCTGATCGTGATCGCGCAGCGCGACCTGTCACACCGGCCCGAGAGCCAGCTCCACGGCAGCAAGCGCCTGTGGCGGCTGGCCTGCCTCACCAACACGGTCGGCCCGCTGAGCTACCTCCGCTGGGGACGGCGCGCGGCGTGAGGTCCGCTCCCGCACCGGTCTCGGGTCGATGAGCGCTGCGAGATGAACGCAGCGTCGCTATGCGACGTCGCGCAGCAGTGGCACGACGAGGTCAGCCGGCAGCGCGTGCGCGATGATGCCGTCGCGGCCGGTCATCGTCTCGGCGCTGAACAGGGCGTTGACGATCGCCTCCTCGGTGGCCTCGACGACGGCGTCGAACAGCGGCGTGATGTAGGCGTCTGAGAGCATCGTCAACGGCACCGTGAGGCGGCCGGGTCGGCCGAGCTCGCCCGGAGTCATCCCGCGGTTGCCGGTGGCGAAGCAGAGGAACAGGTCGCCGCTCGTGTGCTCGCCGACGCCGCCGGTGCGGGCGATGCCCAGCCCGGCGCGCTGCGCCAGTCGCTGGCACTGGTGGGGGAGCAGCGGCGCGTCGGTGGCGATCACGACGATGATCGAGCCCGAGCCCTCGCTCACATCCGCGGGCTCGGCGGGCAGCGGGACCACGTCGGGTCCGACGTGCCGTCCCACCGGCACGCCGTTGATGCTCAGCCGCGCGCGCCGCCCGTGGTTGGCCTGGACGAGCACTCCGACGGTGAAGCCGCCATCGCGGTCGCCGCCGACACGGGACGCCGTCCCGATGCCGCCCTTGAAGCCGTGGCAGATCATCCCGGTGCCGCTCCCCACGCCACCCTCCGCGACCGGGCCGTCACCGGCGGCGGCGATCGCCTCGTGGAGGTGCTGGGGTGCGACGTGGAAGCCGTTGAGGTCGTTGAGCAGCCCGTCCCAGGTCTCGCCGACGACCGGCAGCGCCCAGAAATGGCCGGCGGCTTCGCCCCGTCGCGCCACCTCGTGAGCGATCAGGGCGTCCCGCACCACCCCGACGCTGTGCGTGTTGGTCAGCCCCACCGGCGAGGTGAGCATGCCCGACTCGCGGATCCACTCCAGGCCGGTGAGCTCGCCGTTGCCGTTGAGTCGGTGCGAGCCGGCGAACAGCGGCTGCTCGCTGACGTCGCCGGGTGGCAGGATGACGGTGACGCCGGTACGCACCGGTCCCCGGCCGGCGTGCAGCGGGCCGTCCCCCGCAATCAGCGTGCGGTGCCCGACGCGGACGCCGGCGACGTCGGTGATCGCGTTCCAGCGGCCGGGGGTTCCGCTGCCGATCACGACTCCGTGGTCTCGTGCCCGCACCGGCGCAGCCTAGAACTTTCCCGCCGGGGTCCACGGCGTACCCACCACGCGAGTGAAATGTGACATCTCGCCCCTTGATCGCCGCGGGCCGGGAGAGCACCATGGGGGCATGCACGGAGATCAAGGTTCCGCACTGCTGCACTTCTCCCGCAACGGTGCCTTCGGCGAGGGTGGCACGGAGCTGCTGGTGCTCGAGCGCGGCGAGGGCCCGTACGTCTTCGACACCGCGGGCAAGCGCTACGTCGACGCGCTCTCCAGCCTGTTCTGCGCTCAGATCGGCTACTCGTACGGCGCCGAGATGGCCGTCGTGGCCAGCGATCAGCTCCAGCGGCTCGCCTTCAACACGATGTGGGGCACCGCCCACCCGCCCGCGCTCGCGCTGGCGCAGCGCCTGGCGCAGATCGCGCCCGACGACCTCAACCAGGTGTTCTTCACCTCGGGCGGGTCCGAGGCAGTGGAGGCGGCCTGGAAGATCGTCCGCCAGTACCACCTCGCCAATGGGCAGCCCCGCCGCCTCAAGGCGATCGCCCGCACCATCGCCTACCACGGCGTGACGCTCGGCGCCCTGGCGCTGACCGGCGTGCCGGGGTACAAGGAGCCGTTCGGCCCCCCGGCGATCGACACCACCCACGTCTCCAACACCAACCAGTTCCGCGCCGAGCTCGAGGGCCACGCGCTGACCGCGGCGCTGCTGGAGGAGATGGAGCAGGCGATCGTCGCCGCCGATCCGGAGACGGTGGCGATGATCATCGCCGAGCCGGTGCAGAACGCCGGCGGCTGCCTGACGCCGCCGCCGGGCTACTGGGCGGGCCTGCGGGAGCTCGCCGACCGCTACGGGATCGTGCTGGTCGCCGACGAGGTCATCTGCGGGTTCGGGCGCCTCGGCGAGTGGTTCGGTTCCACGCGGGTGCAGGCGCAGCCCGACATCATCACCGTCGCCAAGGGCCTCACGTCCGCCTACGCGCCGATGGGGGCGGTGCTCGTCTCGGATCGGATCGCGGCGCCGCTGTACGACGCGGGGCGCACGCTGCTGCACGGGATCACGTTCGGCGGCCACCCGCTGTGCGCCGCGATCGCGCTCAAGAACCTCGAGATCTTCGAGCGCGACGGTGTGCTCGAGAACGTCCGGGCCCGCGAGCCGCAGCTGCGCGGGTTGCTGGACACGCTGCGCGAGCTGCCGATCGTCGGTGACGTGCGCGGCCTTGGCTTCTTCTGGGCGATCGAGCTGGTCAAGGGTTCCGGCAACGAGCGCCTCGACGCCGACGAGCGCGAGCGAGTCCTGCGCGGGTACATGCCGGGCGCCCTGCGCGAGGCCGGCCTCATCGCCCGGGCCGATGACCGCGGCGACGCGGTGCTGCAGATCGCGCCGCCGCTCATCGCCGACGAGGCGGTGCTCGAGGAGATCGTCGCCGGGATGCGGACGGTGCTCGCCGGGGCCGGCCGGCTGCTGGGCCTCGAGTCCGGCGTCGCCGCGTGACCCGGGGCGCGTCCCGTGCGGCCGCGGTTCGGTGAGCGTCTGTCCTCGCCCTGGTCAGACGCCAAGCCGTCGCCGGCGCATCGGGCCGCCTACGCCGACGCGCAGCCGCGATCGTTCTGGCTGGACTCACTGCCGGAGCGCCCGCCGCACGAGCCGCTGACCGCCACCGCCGACGCGGACCTCTGCATCATCGGCGGCGGCTACACGGGGCTGTGGGCCGCGCTGCAGGCCAAGGCGCGGGCGCCTGACCGCGATGTGATCGTGCTCGAGGCGACGCGCTGCGGCGCGGGGGCCAGCGGCCGCAACGGCGGCTTTCTCGAAGCGTCGCTCACCCACGGCCTGGCCAACGGCCTCGCGCGCTTCCCCGATGAGATCGAGACGCTCGAACGGCTCGGCCGGGAGAATTTCGACGGCCTGCGAGCGGACCTGGAGCGGCACGCGATCAGCTGTGACTACGAGGCCACCGGCGATCTCGCGGTCGCGCTCGCGCCGCACGAGCTGCGGGAGCTTCCCGAGGAGGTGCAGCTGCTGCGGCGATTTGGCCATGACGCCGAGCTGCTCGACGGTCCGGGAATCCGGGCCCAGCTGAACTCGGCCACCTACCTCGGCGGCATCTGGGACCGGACCGGGTCGGCGCTGGTGCATCCGGGCCGCCTGGCCGACGGACTGAGAGCCGCCGCGGTGAGGGCCGGAGTGCGGATCTGTGAGCTGAGCCCGGTTCGAGACCTGCGCCGGCGACCGGGCCATGTCGAGGTCATCGCCGAAGGCGGAGTCATCCGCGCCGATCGGGTCCTGCTGGCCACCAGCGCCTACCGGCCGTTGCTGCGAACCGTCCGCCACTACATTGCCCCGGTCTACGACTACGTGCTGATGACCGAGCCGCTCACCGGCGAGCAGCAGCGGTCGATCGGCTGGGATGCGCGGCAGGGGGTCAGCGACATGGGCAACCAGTTCCACTACTACCGGCCGACCCGCGAGGGGCGGATCCTGTGGGGCGGGTATGACGCCGTGTACCGCTACGGGGGTGCCGTCGGCCCCCATCGCGACGAGCACGACGCCACCTTCGCCCGGCTCGCCCAGCACTTTTTCACGACGTTTCCGCAGCTGGAGGGCGTGCGCTTCACCCATCGCTGGGGTGGTGCGATCGATACGTGCAGCCGCTTCTCGGTGTTCTTCGGCACCGCCCATGGCGGCCGGACCGCCTACGCGCTGGGGTATACCGGCCTGGGCGTGGGAGCCACCCGCTTCGGAGCCTCGGTCGGGCTCGATCTCCTTGACGGCCGCCACACGGAGGCCACCGCCCTCAACATGGTCTCGCGGCGGCCGGTGCCGTTCCCGCCCGAGCCGATGCGCAGTGCCGTAATCCAGCTGACCCGCAACCGCCTCGCCGCCGCCGATCGTCACGGCGGCCGCCGCGGGATCTGGCTGCGCACGCTCGACCGCCTCGGGCTCGGCTTCGACTCCTGACCCCGATCCGACCCTGACCGTGCTCCGGCTCCGGCTCCGGCTCCGGCTCCGGCGCGGGTCCGGCTCCGGCGTGGGTCCGGCTCCGGCGTGGGTCCGGCTCCGGCGTGGGTTCGACTCCGGCGCGGGTTCGACTCCGGAGGCGGCGCGAGCGCGGTCAGCGCTCGACGACGACGACCACCCCGGCCAGGCGCTCGCCGATCGTCTGATGCTTCGGCGGCCACAGCGCCGGCAGGCGGAACGCGACGCCCGCCAGCAGGGGCGAGAGGCACGCGCCCAACGGGTTGTCACCCTGCTCCCCGTATAGCTCCGTCATCGCCCGTTGCTGCCCGGCCGGATCGCCGACGTGCTCGCGCGTGATCTCATCGATCCGGGGCTGGAGCGCGGCGGACAGGGCGGTGGTGCGGGCGACGGCGCGGCGGATCAGCGACCGGACCGCCTCGCGCTCCAGGGCGGAGACGAGCGACAGGATGAGCGCGCTGCGCACGGTCACGGGTCCTCCGGTCCGCGCGTCCGCGAGCCGTGTTCTCAGCAGCCGCGATCCCGGCCCGCGCCAGTTACGCCCCGAGACCGCCACCGCCGGGCCGGCGTACGCGAGCGTCCGCGTCAGCCGTGGCGGCAGCTCCCGCTGCCAGCGAACGCTCGCGGCCGCCGCCGGGACGCCGACGCCGACCAGGTAGATCAGGACATCGAGCGCATCGGCGGCGGTCCGCCGCCTCGGCGGAGCGATCCTCAGCTCAGCCATGGGCTCAGTCTCACACCTGGGTCACAGCGTGTCCATCACCCGGATCCGGCGCGCTCCCGGCGCCCGAAACGGCGACTAAGGTTCCCGTGGTGCGGGTCCGGGCTGAGCCCAGTTGAACGAGGCAATCGCACTTGTGGCGCTCGCCGCCTGCCTGACGGCCGCGGTGGCGCGCTGGCGTTGGGCGCCGGACTGGGCGGTCGCCGTGGCCGCCGCGGCGATCGTGGTGGCGAGCGGCGCACTCAGCTTCCATGGCGCCCGGTCGGCGGTGTCCGCGCTCGGGCCGACGGTCGGCTTCCTGGCGGCGCTGCTCGTGCTCGCCGACGGCTGCCGGCGCGCCGGGGTGTTCGACGCGCTTGGGGGGCTGATGGCCTCCGGCTCCCACGGCCGGCCGCGCCGCCTGCTGGGGATGGTGTTCCTGGCGGCGGCCGTCACCACCGCGGTGCTCAGCCTCGACGCCACGATCGTGCTGCTCACCCCGATCGTGTTCGCCACCGCCGCCCGCCTGCCGACGAACCCGCGTCCGCACGTCTATGCGGGCTGCCATCTCGCCAACAGCGCCTCGCTGCTGCTCCCGGTGTCCAATCTCACCAACCTGCTGGCGTTCACCGCCTGCGGGCTGTCGTTCACGCGCTTCGCCGCGGTGATGGCGCTGCCGTGGCTCGTCGCCATCGGCATCGAGTGGTTGGTGCTGACCCGGGTGTTCGCCGACGATCTGCGCGAGGCCCCCGGTGGCGCCCACGCGGCGCCGCCCGCCGAGCCGCGGCTGCCGCGGCTGGCCCTGGGCGTGGTCGGCCTGACGCTGGCGGGCTTCGCGCTCAGCTCGATCGTCGGTATCGCCCCGGTGTGGTTCGCCGCCGCCGGCGCGGTCACCCTGACCGTGGCTCAGCGCCCGCCCTCGCTCGCCGACCTGCTCGGCGCGGCGGAGCCGACGTTCCTCGTGTTCGTCCTCGGCCTCGGTGTGGTGGTGGAGGCGGCCGGGGTGCACGGGCTGTCGTCAGTGGTGCGCTCCCTGTTGCCGACCGGCGCCAGCCTGCCGGCGCTGCTGGCGGTGGCCGCGGTGAGCGCGGTGCTGGCCAACCTGGTCAACAATCTGCCGGCGACGCTGATCGTCGTCGCGGTCGTGTCGGCCAGTGCTCCGGGCGGGGTGCTGGCGATGCTGATCGGCGTGAACGTCGGGCCCAACCTCACCTACGTCGGCTCGCTGGCGACGCTGCTGTGGCGCCGGATCATCCACGCCCACGACGAGGAGGTCGATGTGGCTCAGTTCCTGAAGCTGGGAGCCCTGACGGTGCCGGTCACCCTGGTCGCCGCCACGGCGAGCTTGTGGTTGGCTTTGCAGGTGCTCTGATGCGTGCGCTGATCTGGATCACCGAACCGTCGTGGCGGGCCTGCATCGATCGGGCGCGCGAGCTGCTGCCGGCCGGCGCCGAGGTGACGATCCTGCACGTGGCCGCCACCGACGTCGAGGCCCTCGCCGAGCATCCCGGGCCGGGGCGGCTCGGGCGCCACCATCGCCCGCCACCCGGGCCGTCGGTGCGGGAGATCTCCGACGCCGAGGCGCAGTCTCTGCTCGGTGAAGCCGCGCAGCGCTTCGGGCGCCCGGCGCAGACGGTGGCCCGCCGCGGCCGGGTCGAGCGCGAGGTGCTCCAGGCCAGCGCCGGCGCCGACGTGCTCGTGCTGGCCCGCGACGGCGAGCCGCGACGGGAACCGAAGAGCGTCGGCCGCTTTCAGCGGTTCGTCATCGATCACGCCGGCTGCGCGGTCGTGGTGGTCTGGTCCCAGGATCCGCCGGGGCTGGACGCGATGCGCTGGCCACCGCACCTGCGCTAAGCCCGAGGATCCAGGCTAGCTCCGGCGGGCGGACGAGTCTGCGACGCGAGCTCGCTGGTGGCATCGTTCATGCGTTGCGGATTGCGTGATGTGACAGATCTCAGTGATCTCGCCAAGTAGGGATGTGAGCACCGAGGCCGCCAACGCGAAGGACACGATCGTGCGGAAACAGCCGGGCGGTCGAGCGCTGGTGGAGTTCGAGCGG
>DATCFW010000329.1:0-8521 GCA_036509295.1 Solirubrobacteraceae bacterium
CGATTCGCGCAGGAGCATCCGGACCAGCCGGCGGCGGCGCAGCTGGGACTCGCCGGCCGCGGCTGACTGCTCGAGCGCGTACCCCTCGGCCGACTCGGCGGACAGCACGTCGATGTAGGCGAAGATCGACTCGGCCAGCAGATACAGCGTGTCCGGCGCCAGGCCGGCCTCGACCCCCAGCGCCGCGAACCGGCGCCAGGCCACCCGGGCCCCGATCCGGTACGCGCTCAGCAGCGACTCGAGGCTGCGACCGGCGCGCATCTCCCCCCGCCCAAGCGCGCGGTACACGTCGAGACGGTCCACCGGGCCGCCGGCTTCGATCTCGGCGACCAGGTGGAGTAGCGCCTGCTGCACGCCCGCGTGAATCCCGTCCCCGAACGGCCCCTCCAGCGGCCGCGAATATGCCGGGACCGTGCCGACCGCCTCGATCATCTCCCGGCCGACGTCGTCGAGCGCGGGCCTCAGAACCGCGACGACCCCGGGCGGGAGCTCGTGCCACGGTTGCGCGGCCATTTCTTGTTCCTTAAACATAAGATCCCGACCGACAATCATGCTACGGACAGTAGAAAGTTGCGCTACCTGCACGTATCCTTACAGGACGAATGAGTCGTACCAACAAGATTGTCAACCTCATCGGCGTCCCGCTGCCGCTGGTCGGCCTCGTGGTGGCGGTCGTTCTGCTCTGGAACCGCGCCGTCGGTCCGCTGGAGCTCGCGCTGCTGATCGGCTTGTACGTGGTCACCTGCCTCGGCGTGACGCTCGGCTACCACCGAATGTTCACGCACCGTGCGTTCGAATCGTCGCGCGCCTTCCGGGCAATCGTCGCGGTGATGGGCTCGATGGCCGTCGAAGGCTCGGTCATCACCTGGGTGGCCGACCACCGCAAGCACCATGCCTTCACCGACCAGGTCGGAGATCCCCACTCCCCGCACCTGAGCGGCCCAGGCTTCTGGGGCGGCGTCAAGGGCCTGTGGCACGCCCATATCGGGTGGCTGTTCGAGACCGTCGGCACCGCCGAGCGCGAGCGCTTCGCGGCTGACCTGGTCGCCGACCGCGTCGTCCGGGTAGTGGACAAGCTGTTCTGGGTCTGGGTGACGCTGGGATTCGTGATCCCGTTCACGCTCGGCTGGATCATCGGCGGCGGACTGGGAACGGCGCTGACCGCGCTGCTGTGGGGCGGCTTCGTCCGCGTGTTCCTGCTGCACCACGTGACCTGGTCGATCAACTCGGTCTGTCACTTCTTCGGGCGCAAGCGCTTTGACATCGAGGACGAGTCGCGCAACGTGTTCTGGCTCGCGCCACTGTCGATGGGCGAGGCCTGGCATCACAACCACCACGCCTTCCCCACCTCGGCGTTCCACGGCTTGCGCTTCTGGGAGCGCGTCGCCGACCCCACCGGACTGGTGATCGCCCTGCTGGAGAAGCTCGGGCTCATCTGGAACGTCGTTCGCGTCAGCCCCGATCGTCAGGCGGCCAAGACGCTGCCGTCCGCTCGGGGCTCCAAGGCGCTTCCCGCCAGTCGGGTCTGAGCCCGTATCGTGGATCCGGGCTAAGCCCGGGCGCGTCCGGTCAGCCGGCTTCGAGCGGGCCCATCGTCAGCCCGGCATCTTCGAGCGCCGACCAGTAGCCCTCGGCGTCCTCGCGCGGGCCGCTCCACACGATCGCGCACCCGGACTTGTGGATGCGGTCGGCGATCCGGTAGCCGTCGGCGAGCGTCACGTCGGGAACAACACGGGCGAGCGTCTCCGCCACGTGATCGAACGTGTTGACCTCATCGTTGAGGACCACGACCCGCCAGAGGCCGCCCAAGCCGCCTCCGGGCAGGCCGGTGCGGGGCAACTCGACCGTCAGGGGCATCACTCGGCAGCATAGCGACGGCCGACGGCCCTCACCACGCGGTGCGGGGCACCGTCAGCCGGCGCGCTTGCTCCAATATCGCTCGTATCCGGCGTACAGCTGCTGCACCGGAGCCGCCTGCTGGTAAGCCGCGGCCTGCTCGGGGCTCCCGTCGCGCCGGATCTGCGCCTGCACGGTGGCGACGAACGCGTCCCGTCCCCCCTCCCGGGCGAGCGCCGCCCATTCGTCGAGTCGCGCGTCGAGTTCGTCGAACTGCGCGTCGACGTCGTCGCCGGCGCCGAAGTGGGTCATCGCCAGTCGCCGCGGCCGCCATTCCCTGACGATCGCGATCGACTCGTGCCAGGCCTCGACGTCGATGTCCGGCGGCACCGTCGGCGGGATCGTCATCGACGCCTCGGTGATCCGCACTCCCGCCACGTCGCCGACGAACGCCGTCCCGTCGCGCAGATAGGACACGTGGTGCGATGCGTGGCCGGGGGTGTAGGCGACGGTGAATCCGTCCAGGACGGTCTCCCCCCCGGTCAGCACGTGCAGGTTCTCCTCGGGCACCGGGAGCATCTCGCCCCACAGCCGCTCCATGTCCTCGCCGTACAGCCGGCGGGCGCTCTCATACAGCCGCGTCGGATCGACCATGTGCCGCGCGCCCCGCTCGTGCACGTAGACCGGCAGGTCGGGCCAGCGCTCCACCAACGACCCGGCGGCGCCGGCGTGGTCGAGGTGGATGTGAGTGAGCAGCAGCGCGTTGGGCCGTCGATCGCCGAGCGCCGCCAGCAACGTCGGCAGGCACGACGACGGCCCGGGGTCCACGAGCACGTCGCCGACCTGCCAGCAGCCGATCACTCGAGCACGCCCGAGGTGCATGAGATCGATCACGCGCACGGCGGAGAGGCGAGCGCCGGGCTTGACTAGTCCGACAGGCGGCGGTTGGCCGCCTGGGAGGCCGGCGGGATGACATGCGTCGACTCGTCGTCGGTGAACCGCCGGGTCTTCGGCGGCTCGCCGGCGACGTCAGTCGGCGGCTCGGTCTCGTTGGTGGCCGGCTCGGTCTCGTCGGTGGGCGGATCGGTCTCGTCGGCCGCGGGCGGCGGCAGCCTGGGCTCCAGCGGCTGGAAGGCCACCGTCCGCTCGATCTCACTGCGATCCGGGTCGTGGAGGGGCTCTGGGGGGGCCGAGGGGGCCTCGTCATCGAGGTCCTCCCCATCCGCGGCAAACGACGTCGCCTCCGCTTCGCTCGGCTCCGCGTCGTCGTAGGGAAGGCTCATGCCGGCAGCATCCGCCTCGCCATCGGCCGGAAACCGCTCGCTGGCGGTCTTGGCTAGCCCCAGCAGCTGGCCGGCGAGGTCCTCGGCGTCGGCGACGATCCGCTGGCGCTCCAGCCAGATCCGGTCGGTGTCGGCGTCGAGGTCACGCACCCGCTGCTCCGCCGCCCCGGCGATCGCGGTGGCCTCGCGGCGGGCCTCCTGGAGACGGTCCTCGGCCTCGCCGCGCGACTGGGCGGTGATCTGCTCCGCCGTCTCGTGGGCGCGCTGCAGGATCCCTGAGATCTGCTCGCCGACCCGCTCCAGCGCGCGCCGGACCGCCGCCTCGGGCGAGCGGGTCGCCTGCAGCTCAGCCACCAGACGCCGGGTCTGCTGTACGTACTCGTCGACCGCGAAGCGCTCATAGCCGCGCAGCGCCGAGGGAAAGTCGGCGTCGACGTAGGCGAGCGGATCGTCGGGCAGCGCCTCGAGGGGCTGGGTGATCTCCTGGAGGATCGCGTGCTCGCTTGCGGCTGAGCTCTGATCGGGCATCGAGGATCTGTGGTCATTGTCGCACGTGAGTCAGTCCCCCCGCCATACAATGGCCGGGATGCCAGAAACCGTGCACCTGCCGGAGCGCGACCGGCCGTGGATGATGCGCACGTATGCCGGCCACTCGGACGCTAAGCGCTCCAACGAGTTGTATCGCCGGAATCTGGAGAAGGGCCAGACCGGGCTGTCGGTGGCCTTCGACCTGCCCACGCAGACCGGCTATGACCCCGATCACGAGCTGGCCCGGGGCGAGGTGGGCAAGGTGGGCGTCTCGATCGCCCACGAGGGCGACATGCGGGCGCTGCTCGAGGGGATCCCGCTCGATCAGATGAACACGTCGATGACGATCAACGCCACCGCGGCCTGGCTGCTGGCGCTGTACATCGTCGCCGCCGAGAATCAGGACCCGCCCACCCACCAGTCCGCCCTCCAGGGCACAACCCAGAACGACATTCTCAAGGAGTACCTCAGCCGCGGCACGTACTCGTTCCCGCCGGGCCCGAGCATGCGCCTGATCGCCGACACGATCGCCTACACCGTCATCCACGTGCCGAAATGGAACCCGATCAACATCTGCTCGTACCACCTCCAGGAGGCGGGCGCGACCCCCATCCAGGAGATCGCGTACGCGATGAGCAACGCGATCGCCGTCCTCGACGCCGTCCGCGACCGGGTGCCCGACGATCTCATGGGCGAGGTGTTCGGGCGGATCTCCTTCTTCGTCAACGCCGGCGTGCGCTTCATCGAGGAGCACGCCAAGCTGCGCGCCATGTCGCAGCTGTGGGACGAGCTCGGCCAGGAGCGCTACGGCGTCCAGGACGACAAGCTCCGCCGCTTCCGCTACGGCGTCCAGGTCAACTCCCTCGGCCTCACCGAGGCCCAGCCGGAGAACAACGTGTACCGGATTGCGCTCGAGGCGCTGGCGGTGACCCTGGGGCGCGACGCTCGCGCCCGGGCGGTGCAGCTCCCGGCCTGGAACGAGGCGCTCGGCCTTCCGCGTCCGTGGGACCAACAATGGTCGCTGCGGCTGCAGCAGGTGCTCGCCTACGAGACCGACCTGCTCGATTACCCCGACATCTTCGAGGGCTCCCATGTGATGGAGGGCCTGGTCGCGGAGCTGGTGTCAGGCGCCCGCGCGGAGATGACGCGGGTGGCCGAGCTCGGCGGCGCCGTGCAGGCGGTGGACTACATGAAGTCCGCGCTCGTCGAATCGCACCGCGAGCGGTGGCGGCGGATCGAGTCCGGGGCGATGACGGTGGTCGGCATGAATCGCTTCCAGTCGACCGAGCCCTCGCCGCTGACCGCCGATGCCGACGGCGGGATCCTCGTCGTCGACCCCGAGGTGGAGGCCCAGCAGCAGGCGGCGCTCGAGCGGTGGCGCTCGGCGCGCGACGCCGGCGCCGTCGACGCCGCCCTGGCCGAGCTGGCGCGGGTCGCCCGCGACGATTCACAGAACATCATGCCGGCGACGATCGCCGCGGCTCGGGCGGGCGCGACCACCGGCGAGTGGTCTGAGACGCTGCGCGACGTGTTCGGGGAGTACCGCGCCCCGACCGGGGTCGGCGAGGCCGCCGCGGTTCCCAGTGACGATCTCGCCGACGTCCACGACGAGGTGGAGCGCCTGAGCGAGGCGCTCGGCCGCCGGCTGAAGTTCCTCGTCGGCAAGCCCGGCCTCGACGGGCACTCCAACGGTGCCGAGCAGATCGCCGTTCGCGCCCGCGACGCCGGTATGGACGTCGTCTATGAGGGGATCCGCCTCACCCCGTCGCAGATCGCCAGCTCGGCGGCGCAGGAGGGCGTGCACGTGATCGGGCTCTCGATCCTGTCGGGCTCGCACGCCCAGCTCATCCCGTCGGTCCTGCGAGCACTCGCCGACGCGGGCGTCGGGGACGTGCCGGTCGTCGTCGGCGGCATCATTCCGGAGAACGACGCGGCGGAGCTGCGCCGGGCCGGCGTCGCCGCCGTGTACACGCCCAAGGACTGGGACCTGAACGCGATGATGCGCGACATCATCGCGCTGGTCGCGGAACGCCACCGCGTCGACACCGCCGCTCCCGCTTGAACCCACCCCCGCCCGGCCCGGCCCGCGGCGGCGAACTCGCCGCGCGGCTCCGCGATCGGGACCTGAGCGCCGCGCCGGCGGTGCTCAACCTCGTCGAGACCACCGGCGATGAGGCCCGCCGGCAGACCGAGGCGCTGCTGGCGGCGGTCTCCCCCGCCGTGCTCGGCGGCGAGGCCCCGGGGCAGATCGTCGGCGTCACCGGGCCGCCCGGCGTCGGCAAGTCGAGCCTGCTCTCCCGCCTGGTGGCGGCGTGGCGGGAGCGCGACCGCTCGGTGGCGGTGCTCGCCGTCGATCCCAGCTCGCGCCGATCGGGCGGATCGCTGCTCGGCGATCGCGCGCGGATCGAGCGCGACCCCGCTGACGAGGGGGTGTTCATCCGCTCCACCGCCGCCGGCGACCGGCTGGGCGGGCTGGCCCCCGCCACCCGCGCGGCGGCGACCGCGCTGGCCTGCGCGTTCGACGTCGTCGTGATCGAGACCGTCGGCGTCGGCCAGTCCGAGACCGAGGTGGCCGACGTCGCCGACGCCGTGGCCGTGATCGTCCAGCCGGGCTCCGGCGACGTGCTGCAGTTCCTGAAGTCGGGGATCATGGAGATCCCCGACGTGCTCGTCGTCACCAAGGCCGACCTCGGCCAGGTCGCGGTTCGCGCGCTCGCCGATCTCCGCGCGGCGCTGCGAGCGCTCGGCTCCGACGAGACCGCGGTCGTGTCGGTCTCCTCGGTCGCCCCGCCGTCCGGCATCAAAGAGCTGATCGACGCTCTGGACGCCCACCAATCGGGGCTCGATCTGCCCGCCCGCCGGGCGCGGAGCCGGCGGATGCACGCCCTGGCTGACTATGCCGCCGAGCACGGCGATCGCGGGCTGCGGGCGCTCGGAGGCCGGCGCGAGGCGCAGCGGTGGCTCGAGGCGCAGGACGCCGGCCGCGACGTGGCCGCCCTGCGGCATGATTTGGAGCGGCGAGCCCGGACATGACCCGCCGCCCGCTCGACCACGACCCTGACAACGACGCGTGAGCGCTCACCCCATCCCGCGGATCCTGCTCCCCGCCGAGCCGCTGATCGACGGCGACACCGCGCTGCGTCAGTGGCGGGACTCAGACCTCCCCGGCCTGGTCCAGGCCTGCCAGGATCGCGAGATCGTGCGCTGGACCCGCGTCCCGGCGGCCTACAGCGAGGCCGACGCCCGCGCCTACCTGCGCCAGCGCTACGACGCCGCGTTCGCCGGCCTGACCGCTCCGTTCGCCGTGGTGCACGCCCACGGGCACCAGTTGCTCGGTTCGATCTCCCTGATGCGATTCTCGTGGGAGCACGCCCGCGGGGAGGTCGGCTACTGGTTGGCGGCGGCGGGTCGGGGTGAGGGGCACGCCACCCGCGCGGTGGGGCTCATCTGTGCGTGGGGATTCAGCGCCCTAGGACTCGAGCGGATCGATCTGATGGCCGCGACCGAGAACCCGGCCTCCCAGCGCGTCGCGCAGCGCGCCGGTTTCACCCGCGACGCGGTCCTGCGCTCTTACCTGCGCGGGACCTTCGAGCGCCAGGACATGGTGATGTTCGGGCTGCTCAAGGCCGAGCCGACCCGCTGACCGTCGTTCACGTCGGCGGCCTCGGCCTCAGCGCGGCGACGCCAGCGAGGTCAGCCGCCACCCCTTCGTGGTGCTGGTCAGGTTGATCGACTCGATCGCCGCCGGCTGCCCGCGAGCGTCGGTGAGCACCACCGCGGACGCCGAGGATCCCTTCACGTGCACCTTCGACACACTCATCGTCGGGTCGGTGACGCTGGACAGAAACGTCTCCATCGCCTGGTTACAGGTGATGCCGGCCCCCTCGAGGCGGTTGACCAGCGCCGGCGCCAGGACCTGGCGGCACAGCGTCGGCGCGTCCTTGGCGGCGACGGCGTGGGCGAACTGCTGCAGCTTGGCCTGAACCTGCTCGGCGGCGCTCGCCCCGCATCCGGCCACTGCATATGCAATGCCTATGAGCGCAAGCGCGCGACCCGGTCGCATCGCGGCAAGGCTACCCTTGAGAGGTGGTTTCTGAGCCTGAGCACTTGCGCGACGGTCACGGGCGGCTGATCGGAGACCTGCGGGTCTCGGTTACCGATCGCTGCAACTTCCGCTGCCAGTACTGCATGCCCGCGGAGGGGCTGCCGTGGCTGGAGCGGGCCGAGATCCTCACCTTCGAGGAGATCACCCGCGTCGTCAGGGTGTTCGCGGCGATGGGCGTCGGCGACGTGCGCCTCACCGGTGGCGAGCCCCTCGTCCGGCGCGACTTCCCGGTGCTCGCCCGGATGCTCGCTGAGATCGAGGACGTCCGCGAGCTGTCGGTCACCACCAACGGCTTTCTGCTCCCGCGCGACGCCGAGCGACTCGTGCGCGCGGGGATCGACCGGTTCAACGTGTCCGTCGACTCGCTCCAGCGCGATCGCTTCTACGAGCTGACCCGGCGCGACGCGCTTGATCAGGTGCTCGCGGGCCTCGAGATCCTCGCCGCCTTCCCCGAGGCGCACCCGATCAAGGTCAACGCCGTGGCGATCCGCGGGTTCACCGAGGAGGAGGTGATCCCGTTCGCGGAGCTGGCACGGCGCACCCCCTACGAGATCCGCTTCATCGAGTTCATGCCGCTCGACGCCGATCACAACTGGGAGCGCAGCAAGGTGCTCAGCGGAGACGAGATCCGCGCCGCGATCGAGGCCGTGTACCCGCTCACCCCCGCTCCCCGCGAGCCCAGCGCCACGGCGCGCATCTACCACTTCGCTGATGGCCAGGGCAAGATCGGCTTCATCAACCCCGTCTCCGAGCCGTTCTGCGCAGACTG
>DATCFW010000330.1:0-12703 GCA_036509295.1 Solirubrobacteraceae bacterium
CGGGGCGTCACGCAAGTGGCGCCCCGTCGGTCTTTAATCCTGATGTGGCGTATCCCGTGACCCGAGCGAGAGGCTGACCCGATGCAGCTGTGTCTGATGATCGAAGGGCAGGAGGGTGTCAGCTGGCCGCAGTGGGTGACCCTGGCCCGGGCGTGCGAGGAGCACGGCATCCCGTCGCTGTTCCGGTCTGACCACTACATGAACCTCGACGGCCAGCATCCCGAGCGAGGATCGCTCGACGCGTGGGGCACGCTGTGTGCGCTGGCCGCCGTCACCTCGACGCTGCGGCTGGGGACGATGGTGTCGCCGGCCACCTTCCGCCATCCCTCCGAGCTGGCCAAGCTGGTCGTCACCGCTGACCACGTCTCGGACGGCCGCATCGATCTCGGGCTCGGCGCCGGCTGGCACGAGCGTGAGCACGAGGCCTACGGATTCCCGTTCGCCGGTACCCGGACCCGCATGGACGTGCTCGAGGAGCAGCTCCAGATCGTGCTGGGGAATTGGTCCCCGCCCACCCCGGGCACCGCCGACGCGCCGTTCACCTTCACCGGTGACCACTACACGCTGCGCGACCTCGACGCCCAGCCCAAGCCGGTCCAACGCCCCCACCCGCCGCTGATCATGGGCGGCTCGGGCGGCCCGCGCAGCGCGCGGATGGCGGCCCGTTACGCCGACGAGTACAACACCCCGTTCCCGACGCTGCAGGACATCCGCCAGCGCAAGGGCGCCGTCGACAGCGCCTGCGAGGCGGCCGGCCGCGATCCGCTGCCATTCTCGATCATGACCACCCTGCTCGTCGGCGTCGACGACGCGGACCTGCGCGCCCGCGCGGAGCGTCTCGCCGACCGGAGCGGCGGCACCGCCGAGGGGCTGCTGTCAGATCCCCCGCCGGCCTGGATCGTCGGCACGGTCGACCAGGCGATCGAGCAACTCGTCGCTCGCCGCGACGCCGGGGTGTCGCGCGTGATGTGCCAGCACCTGCTGCACGACGACCTCGACCTGCTGGGGATCATCGGCGAGCAGCTCGCGCCCGCGGTCGCCTGAAACCGACAGTTACGGGAAGCGCCGGCTCAGCCGCGCGCGCAGCGACCGCAGGATCCGCCCATACGGGTTGGGCGGCCCCAGCGTCCGCAATGGCCCGCGGCGGACGGCGGTGACCACCCCGGGGTTATGCGCCCGGCCGCACGAGGTCCGCGGCGCGGGCACCGTGGGCGCGTAGACGGCCGTCGCGGACCCGGCGCCGATCAGCTCGACACAGGGTGTCTGTGAGCACTCCGGGACGCTGACGAAGCAGGTGGAGCCCGACACCGCTGGGACCGTCGGTGTCTTGGGCGGGACCGCGGCGGCGGCAAGGCGGACGGTGACCGTGGCCGCTCCGGACGCGCGGTCCTGGCTCACGCTGAGGATCGCCAGCCACAGGACGAGGCCGACCGCCGCCACCACGCCGACCGTGACCAACCGCGCTAGACCGATGCGCCGCACAGCCCGACCAGTATCCCCCGCCCGTGACCCGATGGCAACATCAAACCCGCCGAATCCCTTCTGCTTGAATGAGCTGCATGCCGACCAGAGAACAAGTCACGCAGGCGCTACGAGCCGTCATCGACCCCGAGCTGCGACGCGACATCGTCGAGCTCGAGATGGTGCGATCGATCGAGATCCACGACAACGGAGTGGTGGACGTGATGGTGTCGCTGACCACCCCCGGCTGCCCGATCCGCAGCCACTTCCAGACCGGCGTCGCCCAGGCCGTTCGCGAGCTCGAGGGCGTCAGCCACGTCAACGTCAGCTTCGACGTCCTCTCCGGCGACGAGAAGACGGCGCTCGGCCGCAAGCTCGGCCGCGCCGGATTGCCCGAGGGCGCCTTGGCCCGGGTGAGCAACGTGATCTGCATCGGCTCGGGCAAGGGCGGCGTCGGCAAGTCGACCGTGACCGCCAACATGGCGGCCGCGCTGGCCGGGGAGGGCAAGACCGTCGGGGTGCTCGACGCCGACGTGTGGGGCTATTCCCAGCCGCGGATGTTCGGCCTGGGCGGTGAGCGCCCGCGGGTCAACGACGAGCGCAAGCTGATCCCGATCAGCGCGTACGACGGCATCCGCGTGATGTCGATCGGATTCTTCGTCGAGCAGGACGCCGCCGTCGTATGGCGCGGCCCGATGCTGCACAAGGCGCTCCAGCAGTTCCTCGAGGATGTCGAGTGGGGCGAGCTGGACTACCTGCTGATCGACCTGCCGCCCGGCACCGGCGACGTCTCGATGACGCTCGCCCAGCTGCTGCCCCAGGCCAAGTTCCTGATCGTCACCACCCCCCAGCCGGTGGCCCAGAAGGTGGCGGCGCGCTCCGCGGAGATGGCAGCCAAGCTCAAGCTCGAGATCGCCGGCGTGATCGAGAACATGTCCGGGTTCGTCACCCCGAGTGGCGAGCGGTTTCAGATCTTCGGCGAGGGCGGCGGTCAGCTGCTGGCCGAGGAGCTCGACGTGCCGCTGCTGGCCAAGGTGCCGCTGACGATGCCGCTGCGCGAGCAGTCCGACTCGGGCCTGCCGCTCGTGTTCGCCGACCCCGACGACCCGGCCGCTCAGGCGCTGCGCCAGGGCGCCCGCGGGCTGATCGCCCTGTCGCCGATCGAGCTGCCGGTGATGCAGGCGCCCGCCCCGGCGGCGGCGCCCAAGCCCGCCGGCATGTCACTCCCCATGGCCTAGAACGGGTGTTGGGGGTCGGCGCATGCGCCCGCCGGATCCGCGCGCATGCGCGCGGGTCTTCCTACTTCTTGTAGTAGTCCGAGTTGAGCGCGACGTACTTCTGCCACTCGTCGGGCAGCTGGTCCTCGGCGAAGCAGGCATCGACCGGGCAGGCCTCCACGCACGCGTCGCAGTCAATGCACTCCTCGGGGTCGATGTACAGCATCTCGACCTTGTCGTAGTCGGGCTCGTCCGGCGTCGGATGGATGCAGTCGACCGGGCAGACCTCCACGCACGAGTTGTCCTTCGTGCCGATGCAGGGCTCGGCGATTACGTAGGCCATGTGTTGTCGGATCCTTCTGCTCGATTGCGATTCTCAGCCGGGCAGTTCCGGCGGAGTGCGCATTCTAGGCATTCGCTATGGCTAGGCTGTTGCCGGTGCTGCTGCTCACCGGCGCCACCGGAACCGTCGGTCGCGCGCTGTTGCCGCGACTGCTGGCCGCCGGAACCCCGGTGCGCTGCCTGGTCCGCGATCCCCGTCGTCTCGGCCCCGAACGGGTCCGGGTCCAGATCGCCCTCGGGGATCTCGGCGATCACCTCTCGTTTCGGCACGCGCTGCGCGGAGTCGACACCGTCGTGCACCTCGCGTCGGTCATCCGCGACCAGCCGCACGGCTCGATCGAGGAGCTCTCGGGCGTGGCCACCTGGCGCCTGGTGCAGGCGGCCGAGCGCGCCGGCGTGCAGCGATTCGTCTTCTTCTCCACGCTCGGCGCATCCACCCGCAGCCGCGCCCGGTTGATGCGGGCCAAGGCGGTTGCCGAGGGCGCCGTGGCGGCGTCATCGCTGGCGCACACCGTGTTCGCGCCGTCGATCATCTACGCGCCCGGTGACCCCTACCTCAAGCTCCTGGCGCGCCTGTCCTGGCTACCGGTGATGCCGATCCCCGGCTCGGGCGCCGCCGCCTTTCAGCCGATCTGCGCCGATGACGTCGCCGGCTGCGTGATGGCCGCGCTGCCCGGCGCGGCGGCCGCCGGGGCGGCGGTGAGCGCTCGCTACGAGCTCGCCGGCCCCGAGACGCTCACCCACCGCCAGATCGTCGAGCTGGTGCTCCGATCACTGCACCGCCGGCGGCGGGTCGCGGCGGTGCCGGCGTGGCTCACCCGCCGGCTCCTGGGGCTGGTGGAGCGCCTGCTCGGCCCGGCGGCGTTCGCCACCTGGGACGAGGCCGAGCTGCTCGAGGTCCCGCTGCTCAGCGCGCGCGGCACGGCGGACGCCGAGGCGCTCGGGGTGTGGCCGAGAACGATGCACGCGGTGCTCGGAGCGGGCTAGGAATCGCTGAGGTCCGGCCGGCGATCGGCCCACGGGAGCGCTTCCTCGAGCTGGGCGGCCAGGGCCAGCAGCCGCTCCTCGGCCGCCGGCGGCCCGATCAGCTGGACCGCGGTCGGCAGCCCGTCAGCACCGTGATAGAGCGGCACCGAGATCGCCGGCAGGCCCATCACGTTGACGATCGCCGTGTACGGGGTGAAGGCGCCCGAGCGCCGATAGTTACCCCACGGGTCGGGCCCGAGACCGTGGATTTCCCCAATCGGCACCGGGCGCTGGGCCAGTGCCGGCGTGACCACGGCGTCGAACCGCCCCAGGTCGGCCACCAGCCGGCGAGCGATCCCCTCGAGCTTGGTCTGGGCGGCCAGCAGCGTCAGCGTGTCCTGCGCCCGGGCGTGCTCCCAGATCTGCCAGGTGAGCGGCTCGACGTCCGCGGGCACCGGATCGCGGCCGGCGAGGCGGGCGCCGAACAGGGTCGCCATGGCGGTGCCCGGCCCGAACGCCCGGGTGAAGTCCGACAGCAGCCCTCCGCCCGCCCAGGGCGCCTCGATCTCCTCCACGTCGTGACCGAGCGACTCCAGCAGCGCGGCGGCGTCACGGGTGGCGGCCTCGTTGATCGGGTCCAGCCGCGCCCCGTCGAACGCCGGGTTGACCGTGAGGGCGATCCGCAGCTCCCGCGGCGTCACCGCCGTGAGCTCGGCGTAGGTGGCCGGCGGCGGCGGTGCCCAGGTGGCGTCACCGGGCTCGTAGCCGGCGAGGACGTCGAGCACCGCGGCGGTGTCGCGGACGCTGCGGCTGAGGACGCCGTCGGTGACGAGGAACGAGTGCCCGGCGTCGGGCCCGACCGACACCCGGCCGCGGGCCGGCTTGAGGCCGACGAGCCCGCAGCAGGCCGCCGGGATTCGGATCGAGCCGCCGCCGTCGTTGCCGTGGGCGATCGGCACCATCCCGGCCGCCACCGCTGCCGCCGCGCCGCCGCTGGACCCGCCGGGCGTCCGGTCCTGCGCCCATGGATTGCGGGTCGGACCGAACCGCCGGGACTCCGTCGTCGGGAGGATCCCGTTCTCGGGCAACGTCGTCTTGCCGACGATCACGAATCCCGCCGCCCGCAGGCGGGTGACCACGAAGGCGTCGTGATCGGCCACGTGGTCCCCGAACAGGTCGCTGCCCATCGTCAGCGGCAGGCCGGCGACGGCGCGGTTGTCCTTGATCGCGATCGGCACGCCGGCGAACGGGCGCGGATCCCCGGCGCCGATGGCGCCCGCGGCCGCCAGCGCCGCGTCGTGGCAGACGTGGGTGAACGCGTTGATCCGCGGCTGCAGCGCGTCGATCCGGCGCAGCGAGCGCTCGACGAGCTCACCCGCGGTCAGCTCGCCGGATCGAACCAGAGCGGCCAGCTCAACGGCGGAGCGGTGAAGCAGTTCTGACACGAGCCGCCACCCTACCGGCGGGCGGGCGCCGGGGATCCTGCGGCCCCGACGCATTAGGCTCTAGGTGACCTGCGCCCCACCCTCAGGAGCCACACCGTTTATGAGTGCAACAGCGGAAGTCCAGTCTGGCCTGGAGGGCGTCGTCGCCTTCGCCACCGAGATCGCCGAACCGGACCGCGAGGGTGGCGCGCTGCGCTATCGCGGCGTCGACATCGAGGAACTGGTCGGCAACGTGCCGTTCGAGCAGGTGTGGGGACTGCTCGTCGACGGCACCCTCAGGCCGGGCCTGCCGCCCGCCGAGCCGTTCGCCCTCAGCATCCGCTCCGGCGATCCGCGCGTGGATGTCCAGTCGGCGCTGGCGATGCTCGCGCCGCAGTGGGGATTCGGCCAGCTGATCGACATCTCCGACGAGCAGGCCCGCGACAACCTCGCCCGCGCGTCGGTGATGGCGCTGTCGTTCGTGGCGCAGTCCGCCCGGGGGATCGGCCAGCCACCCGTATCCCAGCGCGAAATCGACACGGCTCGCTCGATCCCGGAGCGCTTCCTCATCCGCTGGCGCGGTGAGGCCGACCCCCGCCACGTCAAGGCGATCGACGCCTACTGGAACTCGGCCGCCGAGCACGGCATGAACGCCTCGACGTTCACCGCCCGCGTGGTCGCCTCCACCGGCGCCGATGTGGCGGCGGCACTGTCGGCGGCGGTCGGCGCGCTGTCAGGCCCCCTGCACGGCGGCGCTCCCTCCCGCGTGCTGAAGATGCTCGACGACGTCGCCGACTCCGGCGACGCCGAGAAGTACGTGAAGGCGTTGCTCGACCGCGGTGAACGGCTGATGGGCTTCGGCCACCGCGTGTACCGCGCCGAGGACCCCCGCGCCCGCGTCCTGCGCCGCACCGCCCATGAGATCAATGCCCCGCGGGTCGAGGTGGCCGAGGCGCTGGAGCAGGCCGCCCTCGCTGAGCTCAAGGCCCGGCGCCCCGATCGCGTGCTCGCCACCAACGTCGAGTTCTGGTCCGCCGTCGTGCTCGACTTCGCCGATGTCCCGCCGCAGCTGTTCACGCCGATGTTCACCTGCGCCCGTACCGCCGGCTGGTCGGCGCACATCATGGAGCAGAAGCGCGAGGGCAAGCTCATCCGGCCGACCGCCAAGTACGTCGGTCCCGGGCCCCGGCCGCTGTCGGATCTCCAGTAGGGGCTCGCGGCCGAGGGCCGGGCGGGTCTACGCGGGCTGGGCGGGCCGAGCGGGTCTACGCGGTCTACGCGGTCTACGCGGGCGGGGCGGGCCGGTAGGGGCCATCGACGTACTCGGCCAGCATCCGGGTGGCGCAGAACCGCGGGGCGAGCGTGCGCAGCGAGGCTCGCATCAGCTCCACCCAGCGCGGGGGGATGCCGGACTCGTCGCGATCGTAGAACGCCGGCAGCACCTGTTCATCGAGCAGCCCGTGGAAGGCGGCGGCGTCGCGCTCGTCCTGAGCATGGTGATCGCTGTCAACCTCGCCGGAGATCGCCCAGCCGTTGTGCTCGTCGTAGGCCTCGGCCCACCAGCCGTCGAGCACGCTCAGCTGAATGCCCCCGTTGAACACGGACTTCATCCCACTGGTGCCGCTCGCCTCCAGCGGCGGCCGGGGGAGGTTGAGCCACACGTCGCAGCCGCGGACCAGCGACGCCCCGGACGAGAGGTCATAGTCGTCGAGGAACACCACCCGCTCGCCGACGACCTTGGCGGCCTTGAGCCCGAACACGTTCTGCAGGGTGCGTTTGGCCTCATCGTCGCGGGGGTGCGCCTTGCCGGCGAGTACCACCTGGACCGGCCGGTCACCGTCGAGCAGCCGCAACGTCCAGTCCGGGTCGCGCGTGAGCAGCTCGAGCCGCTTGTAGGTCGCGACGCGGCGGGCGAACCCGAGCGTCAGTACGTCGGGATCGAACGCCCGGGCGGCGGCGTCGACGTAGCCGCGCAGGTCGCCGCGCTGGAGGCGATCGGCGACGCTGCGCCAGCGCACGAACCCGATCAGCTCGGCGCGCTGGGCGCATCGCATCTGCCACAGCTCGCCGGCGGGGATCCGGTCGACGGCGGCCCATGTCTCGGGGTCGGCGGCCTGCTCACACCAGCCCTCGGGCAGGTGACGATCGAGCAGCTCACGCATCGGGACGCCGATCCAGGTTGGCACGTGGACGCCGTTGGTGACATATCCGATCGGCACCGCGTCGAGGTCGCGGTCGGGCCACAGCGAGCTCCACATCTCGCGCGCAACTTCCCCATGGCGGCGGCTCACGGCATTGGCGGCGCGGCTGCACCGCAGCGCGGCCTGGGTGACGCCGAACGGCGCCCCGGAGTCGGCGCCGGGGTCATGGCCGAGGTCCACCAGCTCGTCGATCGAGGTCCCCAGCTCGCCGGCGAGCCGCCCGACGATCGCCTCCACCTCGTCCCGGGGATAGGAGTCGTTGCCGGCCGGCACCGGCGTGTGCGTGGTGAAGACCGTGCGGGCGCGGGCGCGATCGACCGCGTCGGCGAGCGAGCCCGGCGCGCCCGCGTCGCGGGCCAGCTCGAGCGGCGCCAGGGCGGCGTGGCCCTCGTTGAGGTGGATGACCGCCGGCTCGTAGCCCATGGCGCGCAGCGCGCGGATCCCGCCGACCCCGAGCAGCGTGTACTGGGAGAGGCGGGTGAGCGGGTCGCCGTCATACAGCCGACCGGTGATCCAGCTCTGCAGCTGACCGTTCTCCGGCGTGTGCGTGTCGAGCAGGAACAGCGGGATTCGGCCGACCTGGACCCGCCAGATCCGGGCCGCAACGTCGCTGTCGGCGATCGGCACGGTGACGGTGAGCGGCTGGCCGTCGGCGCCGGTGACGAGCGCCGCCGGAAGGCGGTCAGGGTCGGTCTCGACCCAGTATTCGTGCTGCCAGCCCGACGCGTCGATCCGCTGGCGGAAGTAGCCCTTGCGGTACATCAGGCCGACGGCGACCAGTGGGACCGCCCGGTCAGACGCCTCCTTGACCATGTCCCCGGCCAGCGCGCCCAGGCCACCGGAGTAGACCGGGAGCGAGACGTGGACGCCGTACTCGGCGGACAGATACGCGACGGGGTGGGCCGGATGCAGCGGCGCGCCGGTGACTGGGCGCTCGCGATCGTCGCCGATCATCGCCTCCATTGCCGCGGCGCGCGCGACGAGGTCCTCGTCCTGCGCGGCGGCGCGCAGGACGCGCGCCGGTGACTCCTGCAGGAGGCGCACCGGGTTCTGACCGCACAGAGCGAAGCGCTCGGCGTCGATCGAGCTAAACAGCTCGGGGCCGCCGGGCGCCCAGGACCACCGGTAGTTGAAGGCGATGTGGGCGAGGGGGGCGAGCGCGGATGGAACCCGTTCGGCGAGATCGCCGGCGGCGCACTCCAGGTCGGCCCAGCCGTCGTGGATGGCGATGGCGTTGTCCAAGAGGCGATTATCAAACATCTCGGGCGGCGGGGGCGCTCCGCGCCGCGTGGAGCCCGGCTCGGCGCGGGCACTAGTCTCGGCGCGGACATGGCCACCCACCCCGCAGCCGATCGCACCTGCCGGCTCGGCGTGCTCGCCTTCGGCGACTCGATCACCAACGGCGGCGGGGAGCTGCAGTGGGGCGTGGCGCTGCAGTCCTGGGCGCTGTGGACGGCGCGAGCGCTGGGGCTGCCGTACACGGGCTATGCCACCGACGGCGCCCGCGTGACCGACGTCGTCGCCGAGCAGATCCCGACATTCCAACGCACCAGCGCCGCCCCGAACGCGCGCTACGAGCTCGGCTGCCTGTACATCGGCGTCAACGACGTCCGCCATCGGTCATGGGATCCGGACGCGTTCGCGAGCGGCTTGGCCACCGCGCTGATATTCCTGCGCGGCCGCTGTGACCGGGTGCTGACGGTGACCGCGCCGTTGCGGCTCGGGGTGCCGCCGGCGGCGAGCTCGAACGTGGCGCAGCTCAACGCGATCATCCGCGAGCGCGCGAGCCGGAGCGGAGCGCTGATCGTCGACCTCAGCGGCTTCGCCGCCCGCAACCATCTCATGCCCGACCGGGTGCATCCCACCGCGTTCGGCCAGATCGCGATCGCCGAGCGGGCCCTGACGGTGCTGCAGCGCGACGGGATGGTCATCCGCGCGGCGCCGTCGACGATGATCAGCTACGCGACGTCGCGGCGCCGGCGGCGGCGCGGAGACTGGACGTACGTGTACCGGTCGCTGAAGCTGCGGGGCGGGGCGGTCGTCGCGCGGGGGCGGGCCGCGCGCCGTTCGTGACGTCGCGTTTCGGACACGCCCAGGGTGGCCGATTCCGGCATCGGTGACCTGGTTCAATACAGCGACGGCTTCCAGACCCCGCTCATCGGTGCCCCGCGGGCAGGTCGCGCATGTCGGCGGCTGAGGCTCCCGTCGTACCACTCCTGGCGACCGACCGGGAGGCGATCGCCGCGGCCCGGGAGTTCGCCGACGCGATCGCCGGCGATGCCGCCGAGCGCGACCGCGCCGGCGTCGCGCCCCGGGCCGAGCTGGCGCAGTTCGACCGCTCCGGCCTGCTTGGGGTCACCGTCCCCCGCTCCGGCGGCGGCCCGGCGCTGGCACCGACGACGCTCGCCGAGGTGTTCCGCACGATCGCCGCCGCCGACCCGGCGATCGCCCAGACGCCCCAGGCGCACTACCTGTTCGTCGACGTGATCGCGATGCTCGGCACCGACGCGGTCAAGCGCCGCCTGTTCGCCGACGTCCTGGCCGGCGCGCGGATCGGCAACGCGCTGGCCGAGCGCGGCACCAAGCACGCCCAGGACCTGCAGACGCGGTTGTCCGCCGGTGCGGACGGGCGGCTGCGGCTGTCAGGACGCAAGTACTACTGCACCGGAGCGCTGACGGCACGGTGGATCGCGGTGACCGCGATCGATGACGAGGAGCGCCTCGTCGCGGCGTTCGTCGGCCGTCACGACGACGGCGTGACCGTGGGCGATGACTGGAACGTGATCGGCCAGCGCGCCACCGCCAGCGGCACCACCGAGCTCGACGGCGTGATCGTCGACCGCGAGCTGGTGCTGCCGTACGGGACGGCGTTCACCAGGCCCCAGGCGCTCGGCTCCCGCGCAGCTCGTCCATGCGGCGATCGAGGTCGGGATCGCCGGCGGCGCGCTGCGCGACGCCCGCTGGTTCCTGCAGGAGAAGGCGCGCCCGTTCTTCGAGGCGGCGCGCGGTGGCTGGGCGGACAAGGCATCCGACGACCCGCACACGCTGCTGCGCTACGGCCGGCTCGCCACCCAGGTCCGCGCCGCCGAGGCGCTGCTGGACTGGGCGGCCGGCGAGCTGACGGAGATCGGGCTCGTGCCGAGCTCTGCGCAGGAGGCGGCGCGCGGCTCGCTGGCGGTGGGCCAGGCCAAGGCGTTCGGGTCCGAGGTGGCGGTCTCCGTCTCCTCCGAGCTGTTCGCGCTGTCGGGAGCGAGCGCCGCCGACGCCAAGTACGGCCTGGATCTTCACTGGCGCAACTCCCGCACCCACAGCATCCACGACCCGGCGGACTGGAAGTACCACCATGTCGCCCAGTACGAGGTCAACGGGGTGCTGCCCCCGAACCACGCGCAGCTCTAGGTGATGGCGTCATGCCGCCTGATCGATTCCGAGGAAGTGGTAGAGGTCCCGGAGGATTCCGGGGAGGTCGTGCTCCACGCGCGCGTCGGTGAACCGCAGCGGGTGGTAGCCGAGGCGCTGGAGCCCCGCGTCCTTGACCCGATCGCGCTCCATCTCGGCGGCGGCGACGTGGTAGGGCCGTCCGTCGAGCTCGACGACGAGGTTGTGCGCCGGCCAGCAGCGGTCGATCTCCCAGCGATCGATGCGGACGTTGCGGGTCGGCTCGGGGATCTCGGGATGGTCGGCCAGGAAGCGATCGAACGCCAGCTCGAGCTGGGAGGCGTGGCTCTCGATGCGGCGGTAGTACCTCAGCGCGGTGGCCAGCGCGACGGCGCCGGGGTGGCGAGGGTGGCGGGCCAGCGTCGCCTCGAGGAGGTCCAGCCCGTCACGCGTGTCGAGGCGCAGGACGCCGCGGCTGACGCCTTGGCTGATGAGGCGGCGCAGTTCGGCCGGGGTCTCCCGGGGGGCGAGCTCGACGAGCAGCTTCGGGACCGAGCTGACGCGCAGCCCGTTGCGGGTACGGACATCGTCTGAATGAGGCTCGTGGCGCGTGCGGTGGATCACCAGCGGATCCCGGGTGTGGCTCGTTGCGCCGGGGACGGTGAGCTCGATCCGGCGCACGTTGACGGCCCGCAGGCCCCAGACCGCGGCGGCTGTCCGATGGCTGAGGAAGGCGGTGGGGCCGGCGCTCAGGAGCGCCGCGACGAGGTGGGCGTGAGGGACGAGGGCCGTGTGCCCGACGGCGTAGACGTTGTGGTGGATCCGATGCAGGCGGCCGTGTCCGCGCCGCCAGGTGATCTGCTCGGCCGTCAGCCCCAGCTCGAGCAGCTGCCCGCGCGAGACGACCCCGAACTGCCGCCGCGCCAAGCGCCCGAGGGCGACCTCTAGGGGACGCGGATTAACTTTCGCGTCTCTACTACTCGAATTCTCATCCACGTCCTCAGGATCGCACGGTTTCTGCCGCCCAGGGGTCACAAAAGTGTGCCAATTACAGGGAGTTATGGGCTCGTGTGAGCCCCTAAGCCGCCCCGGGGAGGCGGCCCGCCTCCTCGGTGACCTCACGCAGCCGGCGGGCCAGCGCCGGCGTCAGCGCACCCCGCGCCATCTGCCAGCGCCAGCTGCCCCCGGCGCTGCCCGGCGCGTTCATGCGTGCCTCGCTGCCGAGCCCGAGCGCGTCCTGCGCCTGGATCATCGCGACCCGCGCCGGGGAGGCGAACGCCAGCCGGATGAGGCCCCACCACGGGCGGCGGCGATCGAGCAACCCTCGCTGAGCCAGCTCGGCGTCCACGAACGCACGCTGGCGCGGCGCCAACGACTCCAGCCAGCCGCGGGCGGTGTCCTGGTCGTGCGTGCTCGTGTAGACGAGCCGGTTCTCGACGTGGTTGGCCGGCGCATGGGGACTGCCCGGGGCGTCGGGATCGAGCCCGAACTGGATCACCAGCATCCCCGGCAGGCCGAGCTCGTCGCGCAGGCGCCCGACCGCGGGGGTGATGACCCCGAGGTCCTCGGCGACGAGCGGCAGGCCGGGGTGGGCGACGGGTGGAGCGGCGGAGGACGGCTGGGCGGAGGACGGCTGGGCGGCGGACGGCTGGGGGGAGGGCGGCTGGGCGGAGGACGGCTGGGCGGAGGGCCGCTGGGCGGCGGAGGACGGATC
>DATCFW010000331.1:0-7709 GCA_036509295.1 Solirubrobacteraceae bacterium
GTCCGAACCTATGAGCACTTCGCCGCGCGCGATCAGCTCACGGCGGTGGTGATGGAGCGGATGCTTGCGGGCGTGTCCACGCGCCGGTACCGGCGCGTACAGGAGCCGGTCGGCGAGCAGGTCGAGCAGACCGCGCGGTCGACGTCGAAGTCGGCTGTCTCGCGCTCGTTCATCGCCAGAACGCGTGAGGCGCTGATCGAGTTGATGGCCCGCCGCCTGGACGATGTGCGCCTGGCGGTGCTGATGATCGACGGGGTCGGGCTGAAGGACCACACCTGTGTCGTGGCGCTCGGGATCACCACCGATGGCGTGAAGCTCCCGCTCGGCTTGTGGGAAGGCTCCACCGAGAACAAGACGGTCACCAGCGAGCTTTTGTCGAACCTCGTGCACCGCGGCCTGGATGTCGAGCAGGGCGTGCTGGTCGTGATCGACGGCTCCAAGGCGCTCCGCGCGGCCGTGAAGGACGTGCTCGGCACCCGCATCCCGGTCCAACGCTGCCAGATCCACTATGCCGACCTCCGGGTTATGCCGACTCGGCTGTGAAAGGCCCGCAGATTGGGGGATGGCGGCTTCTCATGTCGGCATAATCAGAGCGCTTCGAGGAATGCGAGGAGCGTGTCGGGCGGTTGGTAGCGGCCGGGCTTCGTTGCCGGGGGCTTGGTCCGGGCGAGCGCTCGCTCTTTGAGCGCCATGTCGGCGTGCAGGTAGATCTGCGTGGTGTCGACTCGCTCGTGTCCTAACCACAGGGCGATGACTGTGGAGTCGACGCCGGCGTGCAGCAGTTGCATCGCCGCGGTGTGCCTGAGCGTGTGCAAGGTGACGTGCTTGTCCTTCAGCGCTGGGCAACGCTCGGTGGCGGTCGCCAGGTGTTTGGCGAGCCGGCGCTCGAGGCCGTCGCGGGTGAGCTGGTGTCCTTGGCTGGTCGGGAACAGCGCGTCGCTCGGGTCGCCTCCTCGTTCGGCGATCCACACGCGCAGGATCGCGGTCGTGATCTTGGTGAGCGGGGTGATCCTCTCCTTGCGGCCCTTGGAGCGCATCGTCGAATGCGCCTAATCATTCGGATGAGCTACGTGTTCGGGTAACGCATCCGTTTCATCCGTTGTGCGGGCGTGAGTTCGAGTTCGTCCGCCAGCTCAAGGACTGGGGCGAGGATCGCGTCTGGCTGTATGACGATCAGGGCAGGCTGCGTCGCCTGCCGACTGCCTGGACCGATCGTGCGCCGGTTGATCCGTTCGTAGTGTTGGCCGCGGGTCGCAGCGCGTTCCGGGTCTGCGACCTGCTCGAGCTGGCCTCTCTGATCGAGCGAGAGGCACGTCGATGACCGGCGCTCCCTGGCTGCAGCTGGCGCCGTTGGACGCGCGGGTGCTGCGCGCGACCGACGCGTATCGCGAGCGGACCGCGGAGCGCGTCGCGCGCATGGCGGGCTGCTCGGAGGAGGAGGCCCGCCGATCACTGAAGCGTCTGCGCGGCAAGATGATGATCGAGCCCGATGGCCGCCGTCCGTCCGGCTGGCTTCGGACCCGCCGCGGTGACCTCGCGCTGGAGCACGCGCCGTGAGCGAGGTGCGACGACGTGCCTGGATCGATGCTCGCGAAGCTGCGCATCCCGGTTGCGGCGGTCAGGCCATCGGCGGCCCCGCGGCGCGGCACGTGTCAGGCGAATTATGCCGGAGGCGTCAAGCCGATTACGCCGGGCGTATCCCCAGTTGTTCGCCTGTGGCCTTTCCAATCCAGCCCGATGTGCCGACCAGGGCAAGGTATCGCGGCTGGTTCGTTAGGGCGAGGGTTGACAGACATCGTGCAGATAGGCATAATGTACTTGACACTATGAGCTTGGAGGGAAGATGGCCGCACGCCGGCAGGACGATCCGAAGGTCAGCGCGCTGCGCGAGACGCGCAGCCTCAACCCGCGAGCGGAGGCGGTGTCCGATGCGGCGTTCGCCGCGTCGGAGTTCCTTGACGCACGCGATCTCGTGCAGGTCAAGTACGAGATGGTCCGCCGCGTGCGTGTGGAAGGCGAGCAGGTCGCGCGCGCGGCCGATGCGTTCGGCTTCTCGCGCCAGTCGTTCTATGCCACGCAGGCGGCGCTCGATGAGGGTGGGCTGCCGGCGCTCGTTCCCCAGCGTCCGGGGCCACGGCGCGCACACAAGCTCTCCGCTGAGGTGCTGTCGTTCTGTCGCGAGCAGCTCGAGGCCGATCCAGGGCTGCGTCCCAAGGACCTGGTGGCGCAGGTCGCCGAGCGGTTCGGCATTGAGGTGCATCCACGATCGATCGAGCGTGCGCTCGCCCGCCAGGAGGCGGGCGCTCGGAGCCCGAAAAGGGGCTGACGTCGGCGAGCACGATGAGGTCTCCGCGCTCGAAGCGGGCTATGAGCGCCTGCGCGCGGCGGTGCTGGGTGGTCGACCGGACGGCTTCCGGCTTGGGCACGGCGTGCTCGCCACGCGCGGGGTCGTGGCGTGGATCCACACGGCCAGCTCACTTGCCGCCTCGCCGCCACACGCCAGCGCGACTCGCCCGCCCGCCGGCGAGGTTGTGCCACTGCCGGGCGCCGATCAGCTCGTCGCCGTGATCGCGCAGATGGCGCTCGCCCACGCAGCTTGACCTGATCGATCGCGAGTGAAAGGTGTCCAACATGGGTGAAACCAAAACGAAGGTGAGAGCTGATCATCTGGGCCGTGACGCCTACCTATATGTGCGTCAGTCCACGATGCGTCAGGTGATCGAGAACAGTGAGTCGGCCACGCGCCAGTACGCGCTGCGCCAGCGTGCGGTTGCGCTCGGCTGGCCGCTGGAGCAGATCGTGGTGATCGATCAAGATCAGGCACACTCCGCGGCCTCGGCTGCCGACCGCGAGGGCTTTCAACGCCTGGTGGCGGAGGTTGGCATGGGCAAGGCTGGGATCGTGCTCGGCCTCGAAGTCTCACGTCTTGCTCGCAACAATGCTGACTGGCACCGGCTGCTTGAGATCTGCGGCCTGGCGGGCACGCTGATCCTCGATGAGGACGGCCTCTACGACCCAACGGACTTCAATGATCGCCTCCTCTTGGGCCTCAAGGGTGCGATGAGCGAGGCCGAGCTTCACATCCTGCGCTCGCGCCTGCGCGGCGGGATCCTCTCCAAGGCCCGCCGCGGCGAGCTGCGCACATCGCTGCCGGTCGGGCTCATCTATGACCCTCTGGGAAAGGTAGCGCTCGATCCCGACGCGGGCGTGCAAGGCGCGGTGAATCACCTGCTCGAATGCTTCGAGCGCACCGGCTCGGCGCGCGCCGTGGTCAAGGAGTTCGCTTCGCAACGGCTGTCCTTCCCCCTGCGGATTCGCAGCGGGCCGCGCAAGGGTGAGATCGTCTGGGCGGCGCTTCACCATGACCGCGTGCTGATGGTGCTGCACAACCCGCGCTACGCCGGCGCGTTCTCCTTCGGCCGCCGCCAGTCACAGTACGTCGGCGGCAAGGTCAGCGTGCGGCACCTGCCCCGCGAGCAATGGACCGCGCTGATCCAGGACGCCCACCCCGGATACATCAGCTTCGCCCAGTTCGAGTCAAACCAGGCCCGGCTGCTCGCCAACGCCCAAGCGCGCGGTACCGAGCGCCGCGCCGGCCCGCCGCGCGAGGGCCCCGCGCTCCTGCAGGGCCTCGCCATCTGCGGACGCTGCGGCCAGCGGATGACCGTCCGCTATCACCAACGCCGCGGCCAAGCGTTCCCCGCGTACCTCTGCCACAACGAGTCGATCAACACCGCAACCACGACCCGCTGCCAGACGATCCCCGGCGCCGGCGTCGACGACGCCGTCGCTGCGCTCCTGCTTGACACACTTACCCCGGTCGCGCTCGAAGTCGCGCTCACCGTCGCCGCCGAGCTCGACACGCGGGCCCACGAAGCTGACAAGCTGCGCCTCACGCACGTCGAGCGCGCCCGCTACGAGGCCGAGCTCGCACGCCGGCGCTACCTCGCCGTCGACCCTGAGAACCGGCTTGTTGCCAATACGCTCGAAGCCGACTGGAACGAGAAGCTGCGCCAGCTCACCGATGCCCAAGACGACTACGACCGCGCACGTGCGAACGGCAATGGACGTCTCAGCGAGGAGCAGCACGAGAAGGTGATGGCGCTTGCCTCAGACTTCCCGCGGCTGTGGAACGATCCCGCAACACCGCAACGCGAGCGCAAGCGCATGGTCCGCCTGCTGATCGAGGACATCACGCTCGTCCGCGATCAGCAGATCACCGCGCACGCGCGCCTCAAAGGCGGCCAGACGCACACGCTCACGCTGCCGATCCCACCGCCGGTCTGGCAGGCCCGCCAGACCGATCCCGACACGTTCAAGCTGGTCGACCGACTGCTCGACGATCACACCGACGCCCAGACAGCCGCGCTGCTCAACCAGGCCGAGCGACGCACAGGCACCGGACAACCGTTCACCGCGCTGAGCGTTCTCAGGCTTCGTCAGGACCACCACCTCCCGAGCCACCGCGACCGGCTCCGCGCGCGCGGGCTGCTCACCGTCGCAGAAATGGCGCAGCGGCTCGGCGTCCACACCAGCACGATCACGAACTGGCGCGCCGCTGGCCTGATCATCGGCCACAAGGCAAACGAACAGAACGAGCAGCTCTACGAGCCGCCCACCCCCGGCGACACCCGGCTCGTCAAACATGCCGGCTGGCGCCTGAAAAGCCGAGAAACCAACCCATCAACCCCAGGAGGTGCAGTATGAAGACAAGCCTTTCCCTCGGCAGTTGATGTGCGCGCCGGTGCCGAGGTGCACGTCGGCGAGGTTCAGGCTGGTCAGCTCGGTCGCGCGCAGCCCGGTCTGGATCGCGGTCACCAGCAGCGCGTGATCTCGCCGACCGGTCCAGGTCGCGCGGTCTGGGGCGTTGATCAGCGCGTTGCTCTCCTCGGAGTCGAGGAACGTGACCAGCGCTCGGTCTGAGCGCTTGACTGGGATCGCGAGCACGCGCTGAATGTCCTGGGCGTGCTCGGGGTGGCGGTGGGCGGCGTATCGAAACAGCGAGTGGATCGCCGCGAGCCGGGCGTTGCGTGTGGAGATGCTGTTGCCGCGCTCGTGCTCGAGGTGGTCGAGGAACGCCGCGATGATCGTCGCGTCGAGCTCGCCGATGTCCAGCTGGCTCGGCTCGTGACCCAAGCGCTGCGCGGCGAACGCGAGCAGCAGTTTGAGCGTGTCGCGGTAAGCCGCGACAGTGTTCGGGCTGGCGTTGCGCTGGCGGATGAGCCGGTCGGTGAAGAACGCCTGCAGCGTCGGCGCGAGCGCGCTCATCGCTGGCCTTCCTCGTCCTGTGAGTGTTCAAGACGGTCAGCGGCGATCCCAAGCAGCTCCGGCGCGGCCTCCAGATACCAATATGAATCCCTGGGATGCACATGCCCCAGATACGTGCTCAGCAGCGGCAATCGTGGCTGGACCTCGAGCCCGTCGCGATACCAATCCAGCAGCGTGCGAACCGCGAAGCTGTGACGCAGGCTGTGCAGCCTCGGGCGGCAGCGCGCCGAGCGCGGTTTCAGACCAGCGCGCTCCACGAGCTGAAGGAACGTCCAGTTGACGCCGCAATAGAGCAGCCGTGTCCCGACCGGCGTGATGAACACTGCGTCGACGCGTGGTTCGGGGCAGAGCTGATCGCGCAACCGCAGGTAGGCGGCGAGCGCGTCAACGGTGCTGGAGTGCAGCGGTAGCTCGCGGGTCTTGCCGAACTTCGTCTCGCGCACCGTCAAGACGCCATGCTTGAGATCGAGGTCGTTGTTGTCGAGGCGGATCGCTTCGCCGACCCGCATGCCGGTGACCGACAGCAGCCCGATCAGTGTCCGATAGGTCGCTCGCCGCAACGGGAAACGCAGCGCACCGCTCGCTGCGATCAACGCCAGGATCTCCTCGTCGGAGTAGAGAAACGGTGTCGCGCGCCGTGGCTTGTGTGGCACGACGTCGGCGGGCGGGACCTGGTGGCTGGGGTCGAGCGCGTGCAGGTACTTGGCGAATCCGCGCACGCACGTGAGCCGGTAGGCCCACCAGTTCGGATTACCTTCGGCTGGGAGCGTCGCCCACGCAACGGCGTTCTCGACCGTGATCAGCCGCTCGCCGTGCTCCTCGAGATAGTCGAGGTACTGGCCGAGCAGTTTCTCCGCGCGCGCGAGCTTGTACCCAAGCGCGCGGCGGATCGTCAGGTAGTCGCTCAGCGCGGGATGCAGCGGGCTCATGCCGCACCTCCCGGCCATGGTCGGGCGAGCTCTCGCAGGCGGTCGCGGTCGACCTTCGCGTAGATCGCCGTCGTCAGCTCCGCGCGGTGGCGCAGCAGCTGGCCGATCTCGACCAGCGGCGCACCGGCCCTTAACAGCTCGGTCGCCGCCGTATGCCTGAGCCGGTGCGCGCCGATCTGCCCCAGCCCGGCGCGTCCCGCGGCACCGACGACCACCTGGCTCACGCCGGCCGGGGTCAAAGCGCGCGGCGGCGCCTTGACCCGGACGAACACCGTCCGATCCTCTGCATCCTCGCAGCGCCCGTGACGGAGATAGTCCGCGAGAGCCTCCCCGACATCGACCGGTAACGGCAGCCGCTCAACCCGGCTTCCCTTCCCACGCACCAGCAGCTCCCCGCCTCGCCAGTCGATGTCATCGAGCTGCAGCGCGGCGACCTCGCCGCGGCGCATCCCCAACCGCACCAGCATCAGCAGGATCGCGAAGTCCCGGCGCCCGGCCGCACTCTCCCGCGAGCAGCTCGCCAAAAGCGCTCGCACCTGATCAGCCTCCAGGCCACGCGGTAACCCCGAGAGCCGCCACGCAGCGACCGACGGCACCACCTGCGCGAGCGGCCGCGCCGTCAACCCCTCGACATGCAAGAAGCCCAACAGCGACCGCAGCGCCGTCACCAACAACTTCGCTGACCGGCGAGGCCGGCGCTCGGCCTGCGCCAGCACAAACGCGAGCACATCACTCGGAGCCAAACCAGCGAGATCCAGTCCACTATCCGCCTCAAGCCGTGAAGCGAGGAACGGACGCACCAGGTCCGCGTAGACGACCGCAGTCACCGCAGCCAGGCCTCGCTCGGTGATCAGATAGGAGCGATAGCGCTCAAGCAGCGCATCGACCGCCGACAGCGCGCGTGGCTCGGCCACCGGCACAACGCCGAGACCTCGGAGATACCTCACCAGCGGCGCCAGCGCCTTCGGCGAGAGATAGTTCGTATAGCCCGCAGCGCGACGCACTGCCAGGAACCGCTCCAGCTCCTCGCTCGACAGCGCCTCCATCGCGAGCCCATTCGCGTGCATCCACCGACTCAGATGCGCCATCAACTGCAACTGAAAGCTCGCCGACACCGGACGATACCCCGCGCTGAGCAGCTCAGCAACGAACCCCGGCGCATATGACGCAAGCGGACCAGATACCCGAGCCCGCGACGGATCACTCATCAAAGCCTCCTCAAGTTGTGGAGGCACCAGCGTCGACGAGCGACACCGGATTATGCCGATATCTCAGGCCACCAAAGCGAGGACTTCCAGCCGCTCCTCAACCTGGGTCGGCATAACCCGGAGGTCGGCATAGTGGATCTTATGGGGACGTCCCCATAAGTGGCACAAAGAGCGCAACATCCTGGACCACCTGGCCGACCGCGACCGCGACCTCGTGAAGCGCCGCCTCCGACGGGCGTGGGCGGAGAGCGACTACGAGCGGGCACTCGAGCAGCTCACCACGCTCGCCAGCGAGCTGGACCGC